>JBEIFO010000036.1:0-11770 GCA_040382375.1 Crocinitomicaceae bacterium | reverse complement strand
TAGCTCATCGAGAAATTGCCAACGAAATTGTATTGTTGGACATCAAGCCAGGATTTGCAGAAGGAAAAGCCCTTGACATCTGGCAAACAGCCCCTATAAATTTATATGACAGCAGAACTGTTGGTAGCACCAATGATTATGCTGCAACAGCTAATTCAAATGTTGTTGTAATCACAAGCGGATTACCAAGAAAACCTGGAATGAGCCGCGATGATTTGATCGCTACTAATGCGGGTATTGTGAAAAGTGTTACAGAGAACATTGTGAAGTATTCGCCAGATGCAATTATTGTTATTGTATCGAATCCACTTGACGTTATGACCTACTGCGCATTCCTTGCAGCAAAAGTTGACAGCAAGAAAGTATTCGGAATGGCTGGCATACTTGACACTGCGCGTTACCGTGCGTTCATTGCCTCTGAATTGAACTGCTCTCCAAAAGACATTCAAGCGGTGCTGATGGGTGGACATGGGGATACTATGGTTCCGCTTCCGCGTTATACAACTGTTGGAGGGATTCCGGTAACTGAATTAATTTCTGAAGAGAAGTTGAATGCTATTGTTGATCGCACGAAGACTGGCGGTGGCGAAATTGTAAATCTTTTAGGAACCTCGGCATGGTATGCTCCTGGAGCTGCTGCTGCACAGATGGTTGAAGCCATCGTTCGCGACCAAAAGCGAATTTTCCCAGTTTGCGCGTTACTGAATGGTGAGTACGGAATGAAGGATATTTATCTTGGCGTTCCAGTTAAACTTGGTAAAAACGGAATTGAAGAGATTATATACTTGAAATTGAATGATTCTGAGAAGGCGTTGTTAGCAAGCTCTGCTACTTCTGTTAAAGAAGTCATGGGGGTTTTAGATTCAATGAATTTGTTCTAACTCATTTTGTTTGAAACGAAAACAGCACAAACTGGTGCTGTTTTTTTTTGCTATTTCTTTCTATAGAGCCGCACATAAAAAGGGAGGTCATTGAGGGGTCGGTATTCCTTTTTCGGTCTGAATTCCTTCAAAAAAACCAAGGTTGAATCTGCTTCTATTTCATCAATTGGAGTTTGCTCTTCATTCGGGCCGTAGTGACCATCCCACACAATTAAATCGCCGCTTTGGGCGAACATAAAGTCCCGTAATTGGTGGTTCTTACTATAATCATTAGGATCGATGTTTAAAAGAACTGTTACATAGGCATGCCCTGCAAAAACCCTCCCTTCCGTTTTAATATTTTCAGCTAACATCCATTGATGCATGTTATCTAAAACAGATTCTTCAATACCATATTCCACGGGGGCTCCAAAAGCTCCGAGAATGAGCGTATTTGAACCGAAAGCAGTTCCGCATAAAACAAATACGAGCACTTTCACGGAATTCCATTTTCCTAATCTCGGTTTCGCGTCTAAGAATTTATTCATTTCAATTAGCGCAATAATTACCAACGGTGCAGCTACCACGAACATAACTCGAAGCAATCCTAAACTAGCCCACATGCCCAACCACCACAATGTTGTATGTGCCATGAAATACCCCCAAAAGGAACCTAATACGACCCAGAAAAGCACTTGATGTTTCAACGCAAAAACCTTCGATTCCTCAGAATTATTCAAACCTTTCCAATCTGATTTTACCCTATTCGAAATTCCTATGGCACTGTTCCAAGTGTGTTTCATTAAGAAAAAAAATCCTATTCCAAAAACAGGAATTGACCAAATAAAGAAGTGAAAGAAACTTCCACTTCCGTATGCAGTAATCTCTGTATGAACATAAGGATTAGATTCGAAAATCCATAACGGTAAGCCTGTATAACAAAATCCTATAGTGTTCAGAACAATAGATCCGAAGGCCAGAAAAGGAAGGTATTTCCAACGTCTTGTAAAAAAGAAAAACATGGCTGCAATTCCAAGAACAACAAACCCCTCGCTTCTTGCAAAAGGCATAAAACTTAGAATCAACGCGGCAACAGCGAACTTCCTTTTTAAACTCCAATGAATAAACAGAATAAGAAAGAGCGCACAAATTATTTCAGTAAGCGCTGAAACTGCATTATCAAAAACAACAGGACACGTGAGGAAAAGCAATGGTGCTAACCAGCTTCTTTTCAGTTGAAGTTGATTTGCAATTTTCAACACGAGGTAGGCTTCAAAAAATATTAAGGCAAGATTCGTCCAAATCACTGCTTTCAATCCGAATTGCGCTATTGGTGAAAAAAGCACTGTAAATACTGGCTTTCCCCATTGATTTAAGAGAAGCTCAGGATGAATCCATGAATAACGAGACATTTGATAATGAACGAAGGTATCTGCTCCACCATTCACCCCATTTGCAAAGAGGACAAGCAGAATATAGACAACTGCCGCTAGGCCGAAAACCTTTCCTTCCGGCTTCTCCCAGAACCTGGTGAGGGTATTCATTAAGCCTTTACGCTTTCCGATTTAACACGGGAGATAAAATCATCGAAAAGGTATCTAGAGTCATGCGGTCCAGCGCTTGCTTCCGGATGATACTGAACAGAAAATACAGGTTTTGATTTCAGACGAATTCCAGCGACGGTATTGTCATTTAAGTGAATATGTGTAATCTCAATATCTGAATTGTTCGCTATGCTTTCCTTTGAGATCACAAAGCCATGATTTTGGCTCGTTATTTCACCTTTTCCGGTGATGAGATTTTTAATAGGGTGATTCACGCCACGATGACCGTTAAACATTTTTTCAGTTTTCAGCCCTTGACTTAATCCAATCAATTGATGGCCGAGACAAATACCAAAACACGGAATTCCTGTTTCAATAATTTTCGCCGTCAATTCTATTGTGTAGGGCATTGCCGACGGATCGCCGGGACCATTTGAAAACATGACACCGTCGGGAGCCCATGCCTGAATTTCTTCCAGGGAAACGTTCAAAGGAAATACTTTAAGAAATGCTCCGCGTTCTGCTAAACAGCGAAGAATATTCAACTTCACTCCGAAGTCGAGAACGGCAATTTTAATTTCAGCATCTACGTTTCCGTATTCAAAGGCCTCCTCGCAAGCCACTCGGGAAGCCAATTCTAGGCCATCCATGTTAGGGGCCTTGTCTAACGATTGTCGTAGAAATTCAATATCGGTTGACTCGGTTGAAATAATAGAATTCATTGCTCCATTGGTGCGAATATGACGAACCAATGCGCGAGTATCTAAATCGCAAATCCCAACAACATGGTCACGAACGAGATAGTCTTGAAGTGTTCCTGCACCACCAACTCGGCTTGCAACATCGGAAAATTTCTTAATGATAATTCCTGACACTTGACATTTTCCAGATTCTACTTCTTCTGAATGAACTCCATAATTCCCAATGTGGGAAGTTGCCATAACCAAACACTGTCCGTAATAAGAGGGATCAGTAAAAACCTCTTGGTATCCAGTCATTGCCGTGTTGAAGGCAATCTCACCAGTTGATGTTCCCTTCGCGCCACAACTCTGGCCATAAAAAACGGTACCGTCTTGAAGGAGCAGCACCGCAGGTATAGATTCTTGTCTCATTAAAGAACAAAGTTAAGATTATCAGCCAAAGAATAAAAGCGAACTTTTCAACAACTTACAAATTCGAAGATAAGAAAGTACACTTCCATCGAAATCCAGCACTAAATAAACCGTCCGACAATTGACATACATGATATTCTTGCGATTCTCTTTAAAGATACAATTTCCATCTATTCGAAATTCGCTGTAAAAACAAAAGCAGCAAGATTACAATATGCAATCTGCTGCTTTAATTTTTATTCATGTCAAGTGGAATTATTCCGCTGACGTAGAGTCGTCTTTCTTTTTTCTTGTTTTTTTCGGCTTCGCCTCTGCATCAACCTCTGTAGCTTCAATTACATCTGTAACGCCTTCTAAGGCAACATCATCTGTTTTCTTAGCCGCACCACGACGTGTACGTTTTTTAGCTGTTGCCTGCTCAACTTCTTTACCGTAGATTGTGTTAAAATCAACTAGCTCCATCATACACATTTCCGCGTTATCACCTTGACGGTATCCCGTGCGAATGATACGCGTGTATCCACCAGGGCGAGTCGCTATTTCCGGAGCGATGGCACGAAACAATTCAGTAACAGCTTCTTTGTTTTTCAAATAACTGAAAACTGTTCTTCTGTTGTGTGTGCTGTCGGTTTTCGACTTAGTAAGAAGTGGTTCAACATACTTTCGCAAAGCTTTTGCCTTTGCAAGAGTTGTCGTAATACGCTTGTGCTCGATAAGTGAGTTGGCCATATTAGCTAGCATTGCACGACGGTGCTCTGCCTTTCTACCTAAATGGTTATTCGTTTTTCCGTGTCTCATAATTGTACTTTCTGCTACTGATTGTCAGTAGGGGTTAATCTCTATCCAATTTATACTTTGCAACGTTCATTCCGAAGTGCAAACCTTTGCTTTCTACTAATTCTTCTAACTCGGTAAGAGATTTCTTTCCAAAGTTACGGAACTTCAACAAATCGTTCTTGTTGAAAGACACTAAGTCACCTAATGTTTCAATATCGGCAGCTTTCAAGCAATTCAATGCACGAACGCTTAAGTCCATATCCACTAGCTTCGTTTTCAACAATTGACGCATGTGCAATGAAGACTCATCAAACTCTTCTACTTCGCGCTTGATTTCAGTTTCAAGCGTAATACGCTCGTCGCTAAACAACATGAAGTGATGAATTAATATTTTAGCTGCTTCTTGAAGTGCGTTTTTGGGAGTAATTGAACCATCACCTTGGATTTCAAGGATTAGCTTTTCATAGTCAGTCTTTTGCTCTACACGGAAGTTTTCTACAGAAAATTTCACGTTACGTATTGGAGTGAAGATCGAATCGATGAACACTGTTCCAACTGGTGCACTTGACGTTTTGTTTTCTTCAGCAGGTCTGTAACCACGTCCCATACCAATCGCTAAATCAATACGTAACTTTACTTTTGGCTCCATGTTGCAGATAACTAAATCTGGGTTCAACACTTGGAAAGCTGATGTGAAATTACTTATATCTCCAGCCTTGAATTGCTCCTGACCGTTAATGCTAATAGTAACTTTCTCGTAATCTGTCCCTTCAATTTGACGCTTGAAACGAACCTGTTTCAAATTAAGGATGATTTCGGTAACATCTTCCACAACTCCTTTGATAGAAGAAAACTCGTGATCTACGCCTTCAATTTTGATTGAAGTGATAGCGAAACCTTCAAGAGAAGAAAGAAGGATACGACGTAATGCGTTTCCAATCGTTATTCCGAAGCCTGGTTCCAGAGGACGAAATTCGAAAGTACCTGTAAAGTCATTGCTTTCTAGCATTACGACTTTGTCCGGTTTTACGAAATCTAATATAGCCATTGAGTTAATTTTAAATTAAGGATTATTTAGAGTACAATTCGACGATTAATTGCTCGCGAATGTTTTCTGGTATTTGAACACGCTCAGGGAATTTCATGAAAACGCCCTCTTTGTTAGAATCGTTCCAAGCCAACCAGTCGAAATTCTTACGGGTAGCTAATGCCATCGTAATTGCTTCTAATGATTTCGATTTTTCACGAACTGAAATACGATCTCCTGGACGCAATTGGTATGAAGGGATGTTTACAACATTTCCGTTTACCAAAATATGGTTGTGAGAAACCAGTTGACGAGCACCGCTGCGCTTTGTAGCAATTCCTAAACGGAAAACAGTGTTATCGAGACGTGATTCACACAGTGCTAATAGGATTTCTCCGGTTACACCTGGACGTGCTGAAGCTTTCTTGTACAAATTAGAGAACTGACGCTCAAGGATACCGTAGGTATATTTAGCCTTCTGCTTTTCAGTTAACTGAATTGAATATTCGCTTTGCTTCGCGCGACGCTTGTTCGGACCGTGTTGTCCGGGTGGGAAGTTACGCTTCTCTAGTCCTTTATCAGGTCCGTAGATTGCTTCACGAAATCTTCGCGCAATCTTTGTTTTTGGGCCAATGTATCTTGCCATTTCTTTTTCTTCTAAAAATTAGATTCTTCTTGCTTTTGGAGGGCGACAACCGTTGTGAGGAAGTGGAGTCGTGTCGACGATTTCCAATACTTCAATTCCAACTGTGTTAATGGTGCGGATAGCAGACTCGCGGCCGGCTCCTGGTCCTTTAACAAACACCTTCACCTTTCTTAGACCAAGATCATGGGCTTCTTTACCGCATTGCTCTGCAGCCATTTGAGCGGCGTACGGAGTGTTCTTTTTAGAACCACGGAATCCCATTTTCCCTGCAGACGACCATGAGATCACCTGTCCAGAATTATTGGTTAAACTAATGATGATGTTGTTAAACGTGGACTGAATATGGGCTTGTCCCATAGCTTCCACCACCACATTTTTCTTTTTCTTTTTTTCTACTTTGGCCATTTCTCTTGCCTTAGCTTATTGATTATTTAACTGCTTTCTTTTTATTCGCAACTGTCTTACGTTTTCCTTTACGGGTACGAGAGTTGTTTTTGGTGCTTTGACCACGAAGTGGCAAACCAGAGCGGTGACGAACACCTCTGTAGCAACCGATATCCATTAATCGCTTAATGTTTAATTGAGTCTCAGAACGCAAAGCGCCTTCTACTTTCAATTCTTCGGTGATGAAATTACGAATCAAACCTAATTCTTCGTCGTTCCATTCTTGAACTTTCTTATCATAAGAAATTCCAGCCTGTTCCAAGATTCTACGTGACGTTGAACGTCCTATTCCGTAGATGTAGGTGAGTCCTATTTCACCTCTTTTGTTACGCGGTAGATCTATACCTGCAATCCTTGCCATAGTTATTCTTTATTTTAAGGAATTATCCTTGTCTTTGTTTGAATTTCGGGTTTTTCTTGTTTATTACATAAAGCTTACCTTTTCGGCTAACGATTTTGCAGTCAGCTGAACGCTTTTTAATTGAAGCACGTACTTTCATATCTCTACTACTTTATTATTTATATCGAAAACAAATTCGACCTTTAGTTAAATCGTAAGGCGACATCTCCACTTTCACTTTATCTCCTGGAAGAATTCGAATGTAGTGCATTCGCATTTTTCCTGAAATGTGAGCTACGATGATGTGTCCATTTTCAAGCTCCACACGGAACATTGCATTTGACAATGCCTCAACAATGGTTCCGTCTAGTTCTATCGATGTCTGTTTCGCCATTCAGTTTTTTATTATTTTTTTCCAGCTAAAGCTGCGTCTATCTCTTCAAATGAAGACAATTTCTCTGCTCCTCCTACTCCAACTGCCACTGTGTGTTCAAAGTGTGCACTTGGCTTTCCGTCTTGCGTCTCAATTGTCCACCCGTCTTTCAATTGTCTTACGTTCTTCGTTCCCAGGTTAATCATTGGTTCAATTGCAATAACCAACCCTTCTGTCATTACCAAGCCATGTCCTCTTCTACCGTAGTTCGGCACTTCCGGAGCTTCATGCAACTGAATCCCCACTCCATGTCCAACCAACTCACGAACTACACCGTAACCGTTTGACTCTGCATAACTCTGCACAGCATAACCGATATCGCCAATTCGCTTTCCAATGGCGGCCTGTTCAACTCCTAACTCCAAACACATTCTTGTTGCATCTAACAACTTTTGCAAATCGCTAGATATTTGACCAACGGCGAATGTGAATGCAGAATCTCCCCAAAACCCTTCCCACAACACCCCAATATCTACAGAGACAATATCTCCCTCTTTCAATGGTTGAGCATTTGGTATTCCATGAACAACGGCCTGATTAACGCTTGCACAGATTGAATTTGGGAAATCATGATATCCAAGAAACCCAGGGTAAGCCCCGTGATCTCGAATAAAACTCTCCGCAACTCGATCTAGTTGCAAGGTTGTTACACCCGGTTCAACGATTTTGGCAATTTCTGCCAACGTTTTTCCTACAAGTAAAGAACTCTTTCGGATGGCGTTTATCTCATCCTTTGTTTTAATAACTACCTTTTTGCTCACAGCTTATACGGTGTAACCACTGCTCGCCACGCTCCCACTGTTTCGTCCTCTCACTCTACCCGATTGCATTAACCCGTCGTAGTGACGAGAAAGCAAATGACTTTCTACTTGTTGAAGTAAATCTAAGATTACTCCTACTGTAATTAACATAGATGTTCCTCCGAAAAACTGAGCAAACATTTGGGCTTTTGTTAGTGACAAAGTCAAAACAAGAGCCGGTAATATTGCGATAAGGCCGACAAAGATACCACCAGGAAGGGTAATACTCGACAAAACTCTATCAATAAATTCTGCGGTGTCCTTTCCTGGCTTGATTCCAGGTACAAAGTTCCCGTTTCTTTTCAGGTCATCTGCAATCTGATTTGGATTGGTAACGATAGCTGTATAGAAGAAGGTAAACAAGATAATCATTACCATCAGCAACATGTTGTATCCAACACCCTGATAGTTTGTTAGAGATGCCAAAACCTTGTTGTTTTGGAACATTTCAGTGTTGCTTAAGTAAAGCGGAACGAACATAATTGCCTGAGCAAAAATGATTGGCATTACACCCGCAGCGTTCACACGCAAAGGAATATAACTTCTTGCTCCTTCACCTTGCGGAAGGTGACTTCCACCGGCAGCCATTTTCGCCATTTGTACAGGAATTCTGCGAACGGCTTGAATGATTGCAACTGTTCCCCCGATCACAATAACCATTACAGCTATTTCAATTAAGAAGAAAAATGCAGTTTGTTGACTGAACTCTTGAGCAAAGGCTCCAGGGATATCAGACAAGATACCTGTCATGATAATCAATGAAGTTCCATTTCCAATTCCTTTATCCGTAATCTTTTCACCTAGCCACATGACAAACAAAGTAGAACTCGTTAGGATAATGATTGAAGTAATCATCCACATTGGACTGTTCACGTGAGCGTCTGCAGGGACGTATTGTGCTAAATAACCAGGAGCTTGCACCATTGCAATTCCGATAGTTAGAAAGCGAGTCCATTGATTTATTTTACGGCGACCACTTTCACCTTCACGTTGTAATTTTTGAACTGTTGGAACTGCAAGTCCTAACAATTGAATTACAATACTCGCTGAAATGTATGGCATAACACCAAGAGCGAATATAGAAGCTCTGTTAAAAGCACCACCCGTGAAAAGACCTAAAAAGTCTGCGATTGAACCTGATCCAGCCGCGCTTGTGTCTTGCATTTTCACAGCATCTATTCCAGGAAGAAGGACATAAGATCCAATTCTGTAAACCAAAAGTATACCTAAGGTGAAAAGAATTTTCTTACGAAGTTCTTCGTGATTCCAGATGTTTCTTATTGCCGTAAAAAACTTTTTCATATAGTGTTCGCTGTTCCGCCCATTGCTTCAATAGCCGCTTTAGCAGTGGCTGTGAAAGCGTGTGCTGTCACATTTAACTTTCCTTTTAATTCGCCACGTCCCATTACTTTCACAAGAGTCTTCTTGCTGCAAATTCCGTTTGCCACAAGTGTCTCGAAAGTTACTTCCGTTAGGTTGTGCTTGTCTACAAGCAACTGCAAGCTATCCAAGTTGATTCCTTTGTATTCAACGCGGTTTAAGCTTTTGAATCCAAATTTAGGCAAACGTCTTTGAAGAGGCATTTGACCACCTTCAAAACCAATTTTGCGCTTGCTACCTGAACGTGATCCAGCACCTTTGTGTCCACGTGTAGAAGTTCCACCGTGTCCAGAACCTTCACCACGACCGATACGCTTTCTGTCCTTAATAGAACCTTCAGCTGGTTTTAAGTTATTTAATTTCATCTCTTCTAATCGTTATTTGTATTCCACTTTCAAAAGGTGACTCACAGCGCGAATCATACCTACAATGTTTGGTGTCAATTCTTTTTCTACTGACACATTTAATTTCTTAATACCCAATGCTTCGATTGTAGCCTTTTGACGTTTTGGACGATCAATAGCACTTTTAACTTGGGTGATAACAACTTTAGCCATAATGGTCTGAATTATCCGTTAAAAACTTTATCTAATTGAATTCCGCGAATACGCGCAATTTCCTGAGGTGTTCTAAGTGCAGCAAGTGCTTGAACTGTAGCTTTCACTACGTTGTGTGGGTTTGAAGAACCTTTTGATTTTGCCAAAACGTCTTTTACTCCAGCAGACTCAAGTACCGCACGCATCGCTCCTCCAGCAATAACTCCAGTTCCCAATGAAGCAGGCTTCAAGAAAACACGAGCACCACCAAACTTTCCTGCAATCTCGTGAGGAATTGTACCTCTGTGGATTGGAACACGCACAAGGCTTTTCTTAGCGTCTTCAATTGCCTTGGTAACCGCTTCAGCAACTTCTTTGGACTTACCCAAACCGTGACCTACTACTCCGTTTTCGTTACCTACTACAACAATCGCTGCGAAACCAAATGTTCTTCCACCCTTGGTAACTTTAGTAACACGATTTACGCTTACTAAACGATCTTTCAATTCTGTTTCGCTAGCGCGAACTACTTTTCCTTCTAGCATTTGTATTAAAATTTAAGTCCGGCTTCGCGAGCAGCTTCAGCCAAAGATTTTACACGTCCATGATACAAGTATCCACCGCGGTCAAAAACCACTTCTTCAATACCTGCTGCCTTAGCTCTTTCAGCAATTGTTTTACCTATTATACGCGCCTGCTCTGTTTTAGCAATATTTTGCGCTTCTTTCATAACATTAGACGAAGCAGACGCAAGAGTTACCCCCTGGTTGTCATCTATGATTTGAGCATAAATCTGTTTGTTACTGCGGAACACACTTAAACGTGGTTTCACATCAGTACCTTTCACTCTAGCACGTATGCGAGTGCGTATTTTAGCTCTGCGAGAATCTTTTGAAAATGCCATTGTATTATCAATTATTTAGCTGCTGACTTACCCGCTTTCTTGCGAACAAATTCACCAACGTAACGAACACCTTTTCCTTTATATGGCTCCGGAGTACGAAGCGAACGAATTTTTGCTGCAACTTGACCTATCAGTTGTTTGTCGTATGACTCTAGCATAATGCGAGGGTTTTCACCTTTTTCTGCCTTCGCCGATACAACAACTTCTGTCGGAAGTTCGATTACAATTGGGTGGCTATATCCTAATGTCAAGCTCAATTTCTGACCTTCAACATTTGCACGGTAACCAACACCGATCATTTCCAAATCCTTTTTCCAGCCCGTGCTTACACCAACAATCATATTGTTGATTAACGAGCGGTACAATCCGTGTTTCGCACGAACATCCTTGTGGTCGCTAGAGCGTGTGCAGAGAATCTCTGATTCGCCGATTTCAATTGTTATTGAAGAATCAACATCCTGAGACAATTCACCTTTTGGCCCCTTCACCTTAACTACACCATTCTCCAAAACAACGTTTACGTCCTTTGGTAATGGAATTGGGTTTTTACCTATTCTTGACATGGGTCAATTTTTTTCTAGTTCTTAATATACGTAACACAATACTTCTCCACCTACTTTCTCTTGACGAGCTTTCTTATCTGTCATAACTCCTTTCGAAGTTGACATAACCGCGATTCCGAGACCGTTTAATACTCTAGGCAAATCGTCTGCACCAGCATATTTACGGTGACCAGGAGAAGAGATTCTATCGATTTTAGCGATGGCAGGTTGTTTCGATTTGAAATCGTATTTTAAAGCGATTTTAATCACACCCGGCGCACCTTCTTCGAATTTAAAATTCAAGATGTATCCTGACTCGTGGAGGATTTTTGTAATTTCCTTCTTCAAGTTGCTAGCAGGAATCTCAACCACCTTATGGCGAGCTTTCTGTGCGTTTCGAATGCGAGTCAAATAATCTGCTATTT
>JBEIFO010000035.1:0-11877 GCA_040382375.1 Crocinitomicaceae bacterium | reverse complement strand
ATTTCGTCCCATATAAAAAGCTCGGTTGTCGTTTAAATGTCCTGCCGGAAACCCTGCTGCAATTGGAGTTTCAGAGTTTATTCCCATTTCTAGAATAATTTGTTCTACGGATTTTCCCCACGGATTATTGCTTGAAAATCCGAATTCCTCCGTGTTATCTCTCATTTGAGTGAACCCTCCTAAAATTAATCCGTGAATATTTTTGAACATTCCTGCACGTTTCAAGGCAGTAAACATCCGGTCAACGTGGTAAAGCATTTCATCTACATCCTCTAAAAACAGAATTTTTCCTTCCGTATTCAATTGAGTAGAAGATCCCAGTTGGCTGTATATCACAGATAAATTTCCACCTACAATTTCACCTTCAGTCTTTCCAACTTGAATTTGATTTTCATTCCAACTGAATGAAAAAGATTCTCCGAAAAGAGCACACCTTAAATTTTCTAGCGCTTCCGGTGTGGCATGCTCAAAAGAAACCGGCATGGTTGAGTGAATGCAAGCAATGTTTTTATTCGTGCACGCATTCAACAAAACCGTCACATCTGAATAGCCGCAAATCCATTTTGATTCGTTCAAGAAAGGAAGAATTTCGTCAATGGTATGAACGGTCCCATATCCACCTCGAGCCACCAGCAAGGCTTTCACCTTGCTGTCGTTCCAAAGTGAAAGGAAAGATTGCGTGCGTTCTTCAACATTTCCAGCCAACTGAAACTGTGGCGTGAAAACGTTTTCCGCCAATTTAATTTTCAGTCCCCACGATTCAATAACGCGCTTGGCGAATTGCCATTGCTCGCTTGTAATGAATCTGGCAGTGGCAATTATGCCAATCGTATCGCCTTGTTGTAAAAAAGCTGGTTGCATCGCTTTATCTTTGATGCGCTAAATTCGCAGTTTTCTGCGCAAAACACCACAAAAAAATGAAGTCACCGAAAAGACACCTTGTAACCTCTGCTCTCCCATATGCGAATGGACCCATTCACATAGGACATATTGCAGGCGCATACTTGCCTGCCGATATATATGTGCGGTATTTAAGAGGGAAGGAAAAGGACGTGGCATTTATTTGTGGATCAGACGAACACGGCGCTGCCATAACGTTGCGTGCAAAGAAAGAAGGAAAGACTCCGCGCGAAATCGTAGATTTTTATCACAAACTCATGGGCGATGCGTTCCGCGATTTCGGAATTTCATTCGATGAATATTACCGCACTTCTTCGCCGGAACACATTGAAATGAGTCAGCAGATTTTTCTCGAGTTGAAGGAAAAAGGCATTTTCGAAACTCACCGTTCAGAACAATACTTCGATGCAGAGGCACAACAGTTTTTAGCAGACCGATACATTACTGGAACCTGTCCGAAATGCTCGAGTGAAAAGGCCTACGGAGATCAGTGTGAAAAATGTGGATCTACTTTAAGTCCAACAGAATTAATCAATCCCGTTTCAACGCTAAGCGGAAGCACGCCAATACTCAAAGAAACCACGCATTGGTATTTACCTATGCAGCACCACAGCGAATGGGTACGAGATTTTATTGAAAATGGAAAACTAAACGGAGAGCAGCATCATGAACCTTCCAAGTGGAAGTCACATGTCGTTGGACAGTGCTTAAGTTGGATCGATGGCGGTCTTCAAGCACGCGCCATGACTCGCGATTTAGATTGGGGGGTTCCTGTTCCGGGTGAAGAAGGAAAAGTACTTTATGTCTGGTTAGATGCGCCTATTGGATACATCACCAACACGAAAGTTTGGGCCGAGAAAAACGGAAAGAATTGGGAAGACTATTGGAAGAACGACGATACCGAATTGGTTCATTTCATTGGGAAAGACAACATTGTTTTTCACTGCATCATCTTTCCAATTATATTGAAATCACACGGCGGGTTTAATCTTCCAGTGAATGTGCCTGCAAATGAGTTCATGAATTTGGAAGGAGATAAAATTTCAACTTCCAGAAACTGGGCGGTTTGGTTGCATGAATATTTGGAAGACTTTCCGAATCGTCAAGACGAGATGCGCTACGTTTTGGCTTCAATCATGCCTGAACAAAAAGACAGCGAGTTCACCTGGAACGACTTCAAAGACCGCGTAAACAATGAGCTTGCGGATATCGTAGGAAATTTTGTGAATCGCGTTTTTGTTTTAACACACAAGTATTACGAAGGAAAAGTTTCGAACCCAACGTTCGATGCTTTTTCACAATTTGAAGAAGCGCAAACGGCCTTCAATACCATTGGTGAAAAGATTGAAGCGTATCGTTTCCGTGAAGCACAGGCATTGGCTATTCAATTGGCACGTATCGGAAACAAATTGCTCACAGAGACTGAACCTTGGAAACTTCAAAAGACTGAACCCGCTAAAACAGAAGGTATCTTGAATGTCTGCATTCAGTTGGTTGCTGCGTTATCAGTTGCCTTAGAGCCATTCCTTCCATACACAGCAAAGAAATTAAAAACAGGTTTACAGTGGGAAGGAGTGAAGTGGGACGATGTGCAGATTTCACAATTGATTCCTGCTGGACATGCGATAGGAGAGATGCCCATTCTTTTCCAAAAAATAACAGAGGAAGAAGTTGCCATTCAAGTTGCGAAATTGGAAGCGTCGAAGGTTCAACCCGAGGTTGAAGTGGAAGCTATAAAACCAAATGTTTCGTTTGAAGATTTCCAAAATATGGATCTTCGCATTGCTGAAGTGCTAGAGGCACAGCGCGTTCCAAAGACGAAGAAATTATTGCAATTGAAATTGCGTATCGGAACCGAAGAACGCACCGTTATTTCAGGTATTGCAGAATCATACGAGCCTGAGCAAGTTGTTGGAAAGCAAGTGCTGTACTTAGCGAATTTAGCCCCAAGAGAGATCAAAGGTGTAGAATCTTCCGGTATGATATTAATGGCTGAAAACAACAAGGGAGAGCTTTCGTTGCTCTCCCCTGAACGTCCCGTTGAATCGGGCAATACTGTTCGTTAAGATCAGTCTACATTATCATGTAAAAACGGATTGTTCGTGCGAAGTTCAAGGCGCGTGTTTCCGTTTTCGTCAGTTACTTCTCTAGAGATTGTGCGAGAAACTGTGTTTTCGCTTGAATGAGTTCCTTCATCCAGGGTTACTTTTCTTCTCAAGTAAGCAGGCTCGTTTTCCAACTCATTCAATCCGTTTGGAGACTTCATGCGCATGGTGTACTCACGAATACGTCCTTCACGCTCTTTGTTACGTGCCATTAACTCGGTGCGCGGTGGGCGATTTTCAGTAATGACTTCTTGTTTGAAAGTCATTTGAGTTTCAGGAATTAAACGGTCAGAAGTTGGGCGAATGCTTTCAAAGCTTGGAATCACCGGTGTTTCAGCGGTAGTGTTTTCTTGAAGTTTGAAGGTGCTTAATTCTGGAATTTCATTTTCTTCCTGCAATTCCATTTTGGCAAGTTCCTCATTAGCCAATTCTGCCTTCTCGAATTCTTCAAAAGAAAATAATGCAACTTGTTTCAAGGGTTCTTCAACCGTTGGGTTTACCTCAAAAGAGTTTTCAATTTCTAATTCAATTTCGTCTGCAAGAACCAATTTGAAAGGCTCTTCCGAAACTTCAGCAACAGGCATTTCTGCAAGCGGAGCAGTTTCAGCAACAATAGGGGCTTCTTCAACAACAGCAATTGGTGCTGTGATTTCTTCTTCTACAACAGGTGTTGTGTCTAAGGTGAAAACTGGATTTTCTTCGACTACTGGTGAGGGTTCAACAACGGCAACCGTTGGAGCATCGGCCAAAAGAAATACCGGAGTAGGTTCAGGAATTTCTTTTACTGCATTCAGCGGAAGAAGGGTTGCAATTTCTTTCGGAGCGAATCCGGTTGCAATCACATTCACACAAATGTCTTCTCCAAGTTGCTCGTCTTTTCCGTAACCCCAGATAATATCGGCTTCTGGTCCTGCAAGTTCTTGAATGAAATCGGTGATTTCTCCGATTTCGTCCATCTTCAGTTCGTTGTTGCCGTACGTAATATTCAACAAGATGTGAGAAGCACCTGTGATATCGTCGTCGTTCAACAATGGAGATTCCATAGCCATCTGAACCGCGCGAATGGCTTGGTCTTCACCGTGAGCTCTTCCGCTACCCATAATAGCAACTCCGCTGCCACGCATAACCGTGATTACGTCGTTCATATCCACGTTTACAATTCCGGTAATGGTAATCAATTCAGCAATGCTTTTAGCTGCTGTACAAAGCACGTCGTCTGCGTGACTGAATGCGTTGCTTAACGAAAGGTTACCGTATAGTTCGCGCAACTTATCGTTGCGAATAATCAAAAGCGTATCAACTGCTTTGCGCATTTCTTCAATACCTGCAGTTGCTTGAGCAGTTCTCTTTTTGTTTTCAAAAGCGAAAGGAACGGTAACAATACCTACTGTAAGAATTCCCATTTCCTTTGCCACTTGTGCAATAACTGGAGCAGCTCCAGTTCCAGTTCCACCGCCCATTCCGGCAGTAACGAAAACCATTTGTAAGTCTGAATGGAACAACGCGCGAATTTCTTCGATAGATTCCATTGCGGCGTCACGTCCTACCTCTGGACGAGCACCCGCTCCGCGTCCTTTCGTTAGTGTGTGTCCCAATTGCATTTTGTTTAGAATTGGACTGTTATCCAACGATTGCGCGTCGGTGTTACACACTACGAAGTCTACGCCGTTAATTCCTTTGTTGAACATGTAGTTAACGGCGTTGGAGCCGCCACCACCCACACCCACAACTTTGATAATGGAGTTTTCTTCGTGTTTTGGAAGGTTGAAATTGAGCAAATCTGACATCTTAAAATAACTTTTTGAGGTAGGTAAATCAGTAAACATTTTGGTTCTTCGAAGTAAGCACAGAATTGCTCCAGGTTAAAACGCAGTTTTCAAAATAGTCAACTACTAAATGTTAGTAAAGCGCTATTGTGGAAATGAAGAAATATTATAAGGAAGAAAAAATCTCACGTTGTACATTTGCCCACATGTCCCCACAAGATATTCAAGATAAGGTCAAGGAAATTTTCACTGCCTACTTAGAGAAGCATTTGCACAGAAAGACACCTGAGCGCTATGCTATACTTGCAGAGATTTATACGATAGAAGACCATTTCGATATTGAAGCACTTTATGTTCGAATGAAGAACAAGAAATACCGTGTTTCTAGAGCAACTTTGTACAACACCATTGAACTGTTATTGAATTGCGCTTTGGTAAGAAAAAATCAATTCGGTCAGAACATTGCACATTTCGAAAAGGCCTATCAGAATCAACAACACGATCACATTATTTTAACGGATACGGGTGAGGTTTTCGAATTCTGTGACCCGCGAATTCAGAATATTAAATCTACGTTGGAAGAGATTTTCGATATAGAAATTTCCATGCACAGTCTTAATTTTTATGGAAAAAGAAAAAGGAAATAGTTTCCTATTTCCTTTCCCCTCTTAAAGGTTAACTTCTATTTTTATTTTGCAGAAAGCAATGCTGTAGGCTCTTGGTAGTAGCGATCAGCTTTTTGAGCGCCATCGAAATTCCAACGCTGCCAAGATCCAACTCTTTGTCCGCTAGCATAAAGACCTTGCGATTCTTTAGTTCCGTTTGCAAAGAAGTAAACAAACTCCCCTTCTGCAATGGTTAAAGACTCATCCAAATATGTACCAGTCATCATAAGCTCGCCAGTTTGAAAGTTGATTTTCACTTCAAACAGAGACTCATTCACTTTCGTAATTGTACGTGTATATTTAGCAGTTGCCTTGGTTTTAGTGATATTGAGTTGCGCATCTAACATTTGAGTTGTTGATTGAGCGAAAGCGCTTGTGGTTAAAGCTAGGAGAGCGATAAGGATGAATAATTTAGTTTTCATGGTGTGATAGTTATGTAGGGGTATACCTACCTTCGCCAAAAAAGGTTACATTTTTTAAAATATTTTTTTAAAAACACACGATAATGGATTATTTGTTTGAGAAGAAGTGGCAGGAAACATTGGAAGTAGCTTCGAAGAATTTTGGTGAAACACTCGATTACTCAGCCATTCTAATGTTAATAGGATTGCAGGAACTGGGAATATTCGATTTAAAATTCAAGAAAGATCAAAAGCTGGAACTCATGCACGTGGCCGTGTGCACGTTGTTAGAGCCATACGGGTATTATGAGTTTGAAGGTAGAGACGTGGACGGATGGCCACATTTTGTTAAAAAAGAAAATCTCCCGGTTTTGAGTCCGGGAGATCAGGAAGTTCTATTAAAAAAGGCAATGATGAAATACTTCGGAAACGAAGTGTAAATCTTAAATCTCTATAGTTACCTCTGTAGTTTCTTGTTCTTCAATCTTAATTATGCCAACACCGTAAAGGGCTCCTTTGTAGGCCTCAATGTCTAAAACGGCGAATCCAGCTTGACCAAGTTTGTAGTTTTCGGAATAATCCATTGTTATTGTTCCGGTGGCATCTGTTGTTAATGATGTATCCAATGCGATGGCATTTGCTGGAGGAGGGCTTTGTGATGGAGAACCATACAAGCGAACAGTTGCGCCTTGAACGGGGTCGCCATTCGCATCTACAACATGCACCACAGCCACGGTTGGCTCTTCTTTAACACATGAGGTTAATGTCATGGTAGATGCAACTAAAAATAAAATTCCAAAAACAAATTGAAAAGTTCGTGTAGCCTTCATAGACGTTTGCTTAATTTTGTGGCCGATAAAACGGTTAACTATCACAAATTAAAGAAAAAAAAATGAATTCACGTCTATCTTTTTGGGGTTTTGCAATTTTTTCTTTCCTTTTGTTCTTGAATGCAACTGGATGTAAATCGCAAGAACCAGCTAATAATGGTGCTTCTACGTTAACCGTAGGAGAGCCTGTACCTATTGAAAACAAAGAAAATCAAACAAATAACAACATGCAAACAGATCACACCAACACAAGAATTAAGGTTACCACTTCATTAGGCGATATGGTTATTCGTCTTTATGATGAAACACCACAACACAGAGATAATTTCATTAAGTTGGTTGAATCTGGTTTTTACAACGAATTACTCTTCCACCGTTGCATTCGCGGCTTCATGGCGCAAGGTGGAGATCCAAACAGCCGCGGTGCTGCTGCAGGGACACAATTAGGCATGGGCGGACCTGGATACACAGTTCCAGCTGAATTCAATTCGAACTTCATTCACAAGAAAGGGGCCCTTGCTGCTGCTCGTCAAGGTGATTTTGCGAATCCTGCGAAAGCTTCCAGCGGAAGTCAGTTCTACATTGCTCAAGGACAACCGATGACAGATGCTCAAATCAATCAGGTTGAACAATACGTTAAACAAAAGAATCAGAATTTCGCATACACACCCGAGCAGCGCGAATTATACAAGACCATCGGAGGAACAGCTCAATTGGATATGGATTACACTGTATTTGGAGAGGTTGTAGAAGGATTGGACGTACTTGACAAAATCCTTTCAGTGCCTACTGCAGCCGGTGACAGACCTGTTCAGGACATTAGTATGAAAATGGAGGTGATCAAGTGAGTTTGGTTGAACAAATAGAGCAATTAAAACTTGAGGTTGCTTCCACGCAACTGAACTCTGCCGATGAGGTTGAAGCTTTTCGTGTGAAGTATTTAGGTCGAAAAGGAATCTTGAACGATTTGTTCGAGGCCTTCAAGGCCATTCCAAACGAAGAAAAAAAGGCGGTGGGAGCGGTCATGAACGGATTGAAAACTTCCGTTCAAGAAAAAATAGATGAAGGTTCTTTGCAATTCAAATCGAATAAAGGTGACGTTGAAGTTCCGGACTTCACCCGCCCCTATGGCGAATGGACTCACGGAAGCAGACACCCGCTGCAATTGGTGCGTGAAGAAATACTTTCCATTTTCGAACGCATGGGATTCAGTGTGGAAGACGGACCAGAGATTGAAGACGATTGGCATGTATTCTCTGGATTGAATTTTTCACCCGAGCATCCGGCTCGTGATATGCAAGACACGTTTTTTGTGGAAGGACAACCAGATACTGTTCTTCGCACCCACACAAGCAGTGTGCAAGTGCGAGTGATGGAAACGACTAAGCCTCCCATTCGCATTGTAATGCCAGGAAGAGTTTACAGAAATGAAGCAATCTCGAGCCGTGCGCATTGTCAATTCCATCAAATTGAAGGATTATACATAGATGAAGGCGTTTCTTTTGCCGACATGAAGCAAGTTCTTCAAATGTTTACGGAAGCGTTTTTCGGAAAAGCAAAGATTCGTTTGAGACCGTCCTACTTCCCTTTCACGGAGCCAAGTGCTGAAATGGATGTGTATTGGGGATTGGAGACGCCTGCCGATCATAGAATTACAAAAGGAACAGGATGGTTAGAGATTATGGGCTGCGGAATGGTAGACCCGAATGTTTTAGCCGCTTCTGGAATAGATCCTGAGAAATATTCAGGGTTCGCTTTTGGAATGGGAATCGAGCGCATTGCCATGTTGCGATACGGGGTAGATGATCTTAGACATTTCTTCGAAAACGATATGCGCTTCTTGAGTCAATTCAAGAAAACCATATAGTATATTTTACAATAAGGTAGTGTACATTGTACACTTTTTATAGGAAGTCTTTTTGAACAAGGCCTTCCTAACTATATTTGCAAGGAACAAAAAATTATGGCAACAGCGTCAAAGGCAACAAAAAATGCGTCAACCCCAACAGGAGAGCGCTTTACAAAGGCTACTTATTTGAAGTGGTATCGTGAAATGTTATTGATGCGCAAGTTCGAAGAGAAGTGCGGTCAGTTGTACATTCAACAGAAATTCGGTGGCTTCTGCCACTTGTACATTGGACAAGAAGCCGTACTCTCCGGAATGATGGAGGCGATTAAGCCAACCGATAAGGTTATTACGGCTTATCGCGATCACGCTCATCCGTTGGTGATGGGTTCAGATCCTAACCGTGTAATGGCTGAGTTGTACGGAAGGTCAACAGGTCTTTCGAAAGGAAAAGGAGGCTCCATGCACATGTTCGACAAAGAAAGAAATTTGTTTGGCGGACACGGAATTGTTGGAGCTCAGATTCCAATGGGTGCAGGTATTGCTTTCGCCGATAAATATAGAGGTGAAGATCACGTGACAGTTTGTTTCTTCGGAGACGGAGCTGCACGTCAAGGTGCTTTATATGAGACGTTCAACATGGCAATGACTTGGAAGATTCCTTGCATTTTCGTTATTGAAAACAATCAATACGCCATGGGAACTTCTGTTGAACGTACCTCAAACGTAACCGATTTGAAAACATTGGGTGCTAGTTTCGAAATGCCGTCAGAGTCTGTAGATGGAATGAATCCGGAAGCAGTAGCTGAAGCATTCGATCATGCAGTAGCCAGAGGAAGAGCAGGCGAAGGTCCAACGTTGTTAGACATTCAAACCTACCGCTACAAGGGTCACAGTATGAGTGATCCTCAGAAATATCGCAGCAAAGAAGAGGTTCAAGAGTATATTGAGAAAGATCCTATCGATTTCGTTTTGAGAAAAATTCGCGATAACAAGTGGATGACCGAAACGGAAATAGAAGCAATGGAAGAAGAAATTAAGGCAGTGGTTCTAGCATCAGTGGAATTCGCTGAGAACTCACCACTTCCAGAAAAAGAAGAAATTTATAAAGACGTATATTCCCACGACGATTACCCTTACGTAACCGACTAATAAAAAAATTATGGCTGAAATAGTTCGTATGCCCAAACTAAGTGACACCATGACGGATGGAACCGTTGCGGCTTGGCACAAAAAGGTGGGAGATAAAGTTAAAAGTGGTGAGTTGTTGGCGGAAATTGAAACCGACAAGGCAACCATGGAATTTGAATCTTATGTAGATGGAATTCTACTTTACATAGGTGTGCAGAAAGGAGAAACTGTTGCAGTAGATGCTTTACTTGCTGTATTCGGAAAGGAAGGTGAAGACGTTTCGGCTATTGTTGCTGCTGAAGGAGCTGCTCCTGCAGCGAAGGAAGAAGCACCAGTTGCTGCTGCTCCTGCCCCAAAAGCGTCGGTGGCTGAGGCTCCGAAGGCCGTTGTTTCTCAAGCACCAGTTACTGCTGCACAATCACCATCAGCAGCACCTGTTCCGTTAAATGACGGACGCATGCGCGTGAGTCCCCTAGCCAAGAAATTAGCAGAAGACAAAGGATTACCACTTCAGTACATTCCTGGTTCAGGAGATGGTGGACGTATTGTTAGAAGAGATATTGATGCCTTTATGGCTGGTGCATCTGTGCAATCAGCTTCAGCTGTTGAATCTTATACCGAAGAGAACGTTTCGCAAATGCGCAAGACCATTGCTCGCCGTTTAGCTGAAAGCAAATTCACCGCACCGCATTTCTATCTAACCATGGAAATTAATATGGGAAGAGCGGTTGAAGCGCGTGCAGCAATGAATGCAGCAACCGGATCGAAAGTATCATTCAACGATATGGTTGTTAAGGCCACGGCATTGGCTTTGAAACAACACCCAAAGGTGAATTCATCATGGCAAGGAGATACCATTCGTTACAACCACCATGTTCACATGGGTATAGCAGTGGCTGTTGAAGAAGGTTTGTTGGTTCCTGTTGTTAGATTTGCTGATACCAAGACATTGGCTCAAATTAATCTAGAAGTGAAAACATTCGCAGAGAAAGCGAAGAGCAAAAAACTTCAGCCATCTGATTGGGAAGGAAACACCTTCACCATTTCAAACTTAGGCATGTTCGGAATAGAAGAATTCACAGCTATTGTGAATCCGCCAGATGCTTGTATTCTTGCTGTGGGTGCTATTCGTGAAGTTCCGGTTGTGAAGAACGGAATGGTTGTTCCAGGACACACCATGAAGTTGACTTTAAGCTGTGATCACCGTGTGGTAGATGGCGCATCCGGTTCAGCTTTCCTTCAAACATTGAAAGCAATGTTGGAAGAGCCTGTATTGATGTTCATCTAATAATTAGATCTTATACAAAATGAAAAAGAGCACCAACGGTGCTCTTTTTTTTACGAGTAAAGAAAGATTTATTTCTTTACAAATCTTTTTGTGATAACGTTTCCATTAACGTTTAAGCTCAATAAATAGGTTCCAGCTTGAAGATTATTCACATCAATGCTTTGCTGCTGCGCACCAGGGAAACGAGTGGCAGTTTCAGTTTGAACTTTCTTTCCAGTTAAATCATAAATTACACACTGAACCTTAGCAGATTCTTCCAATGAATAGTTCACTGTAATGTTTTCGTTTGTTGGATTTGGATAAAACGAAAAAGTGAAAGTTGAACTCACTTCTTCAGAAATACCAACACCTGCAGGTGTAACAACTTGAGAGGCATTGTAAATATAATCTCCTGTTTTTGCCCCGTTGTTATTCGTGGCGTTGCCTGCGAAGTACATAGTTATTGGTCCAACATCGGTTGCAGGGGCTGTCCACGTAAATGTGAATGAATGCGCGTTTGCAGTTGCTCCAGCGTTCATATTGTGTACAATGTTATTTCTTGAATTCCCTGAAATTGTAGCGGTTTTAATTGTTGTGCCAGTACCTGGAGTTAGCGTGCCGGCATTAGCCCCAGAAGGAAGCAAGGCCTCTAGACCCATACCAAATAAGGATCTCCCTTGCTGAGTCACTGTTGCGGTAAGTGTGTATGTTTGTCCGGGAGTGTATTCCCAATTCACTAAATCAGTTGAGGTTAATGTCACCGATCCTCCCATGGAGTTGTTCGTGCTTCCCGTATGGCAACCCGTTTGGCTGCAGGTTTGTTCTCCTGGTGAACCGGTGGCCCCTGCCTTTCCGTTATCGGATTCTATGCCTGCAAAGAATAGCATTCCTGCTGTTGCAAGCGAAAAAGTGAGGTGGTAGAATTTTTTCATGAGGATTATTTAATGGCTAAAATAGAAAAGGCCT
>JBEIFO010000034.1:0-12106 GCA_040382375.1 Crocinitomicaceae bacterium | reverse complement strand
GAAAAGGTGTTGCACTTTCTACCGAACGATTGAATAAAATTTTAAAGATCGATACGAACAACGGTCAAGTGCATACCGAACCGGCAGTCATTACGCAAGTGCTGCAAGAAGAATGTGCCAAGCAAGGTTTGTACTACGCTCCAGATCCTGCAAGTAGAGGCAGTTGTTGGATAGGTGGAAATTTAGCCGAGAATAGCGGCGGTCCGCACGCTGTGAAATACGGCGTAACAAAAGATTTTGTTTTGAATTTGGAAGTGGTATTGGCAAACGGAGAAATCATTTGGACCGGTGCCAACACGTTGAAAAACTCTACTGGATATAACCTGACTCAGTTGATGGTTGGAAGTGAAGGCACACTTGGAATTATTACCAAAGCCGTTTTGAAACTGCTTCCATTGCCAAAACACAATTTACTTTTATTGGCGCCATTCGCTTCTGCGGAAAAAGCGTGTGAAGCCGTAAGCGCAGTTTTTCGAGCAGGCATTACGCCAAGCGCCATGGAATTCATGGAACGTGAAGCCATAGAATTCACCCTTCAACATGTTCCAGATGCACAAGTGAATTTAGATGGGGTGGAAGCACACCTGCTTATTGAAGTAGACGGTTCAAATGTTGAAGCGCTGATGCTCGATTGTGAAACTATTTCAAACGTGCTCATGGAACACGAGTGCGGTGAAATACTATTTGCTGAAGATCACAATCAGAAAGAAGCGCTTTGGAAGGTTCGAAGAAAAGTGGGAGAAGCTGTAAAGTCTCATTCCATATACAAGGAAGAAGATACGGTTGTTCCAAGATTTGAACTTCCTAAATTACTTCGAGAAGTAAAGGCCATTGGAAAGCGATACGGATTTCGTTCGGTTTGCTACGGCCATGCAGGAGATGGAAATCTTCACATTAACATCTTGAAAGATGAAATGTCAGATGAACAATGGGACAATACTTTACCCTTGGCTATTCGTGAAATATTCGAACTAACCGTTTCTCTCGGCGGAACCCTCAGCGGAGAACACGGAATAGGGTGGGTGCAGAAGAACTACATGGACATTGCCTTCAACGAAGTTCAGTTGAACCTTATGAAGAAAATAAAAGAAGCCTTCGACCCGAATGGAATACTCAATCCAGGAAAAATATTTCCCGATTGAATTCGCTTACTTAATCAACAGACGCTTCGTCAATCTTCCAACTTGAATCGTATAAATTCCTGTTGAAAGATTATCTAATGAAAGCGTATGAACCCCCGGCTTATTGAAACTCGTAGCATAAACCACTTGTCCAGTGGAATTGTAAATGGTTACATTCGATTTTCCCGATTGGAAGTTCTGAATGAAGACTTCATTCTCAGCGGGATTTGGATATACTACAAATTCGCGCTCTACGATTTCGTTTACCCCGGCTGGAAGCCATTGAAAATCTTCTGATGCGGAAGGAACCGATGATCCGCACAAGTTTATGGCAGTAACTCTCCAAGAATATGTATTCCCTTCACCAAATGCAAAATCAAAAGGTAAAGTTGCGAAGTTTCCTAATTCAGTTGAACTGTATACAATATTTCCGAATAAGGCGTCATTCTCAGATATTTCAAAAAGATAAGATGTGGCTCCTGGCATGGCAGTCCAATTGAATTGGTAATCCAATGCGTTGTACTGAATGGTTGAAGGCACAGACAATAAGGTTGGTGCGGCTGGAGGTGTTCCTGTAGTTATGGTGAAGAATAGATCATACGATTCCCCAAAGGTTGTTATCAATTGAAGCGTGCAGTTAAATGTTCCTGTTGGAACCGTTCCCAAATCAGAAATAACAATGTTGTAACTCCCCGTTCCTGTTACATTCACACCGCTGAAAACAGGGAAGCCCGGAATTCCTGTGATGTTGGCGGTTAAAGGAAATTGCAGATCAGCATTTATTTTAAGTTGAAGGGTGTCGGCCGATTGTCCGCATGCATTCAAATTATTGTTTTGCAAATAGAGGAGAGTGGGACGAAGTACGAAGAAGCCATCATACATGCTTGTTGCTAAATTCACACCACTAGGCAGAAATGGATAATTGCTCCATGTTCCACTGAATTGAGGATTATCGTTCGCTGGAAATAAATCGAAATAACCAACTTCATTCAATACTCCTGTGCTAACTCGAGAAGCATCGAGAATGCGCACTCCGCTGCGGTAATTACTCTCATAAACGAATTGATCCTTTACATACAAATTGTGGTCAATAGAAGTATTGGTACTTAAATAATAATTCATATAGCCGATATTATCTAAATCAGAAAAATCGAAAATATGGGTACGTGTTGTTGTTCCTAAGTTTTGTTCATCCAACTCGTCGTCTACTAAATAATGAGCCATATCCTTTGTGAACCAACCTTGGTGAGTGTATCCTGTTTCCGGATAGCTGTAATTGTCTAAAAATAGAATGTCTGTTGGATCAGTTACATTTAAGGTAACGACACCATAACCGTTATTCCCGTTGCATGCCACAACAATAACATCTCCTTGGTGATTAACATCTGGACCGTTGTAGGTAAGAATATTCCCGTCATGCGTATAACCAGCATCTTGGTAACCCCCTACTAGAATGGGTTGAAGAGGATTTGAAATATCTACTAAATGTGGTCCGCCGTTGAAGGTGCTTGAACCCATTGCCATTAAAATTTTGCTTACTGGATCAATAGCTATGGTATGCGAATGTCCAAAGCCGCCGTAATATGCCGATTCAGTAAATGAAGTTGGAGTGGTCACATTGTCCAATTGCAGCAGATCAAAGACCTGAAGGCCGTGCCCACTGGCTTCACTGCCAACGAAGCAATAATTATCCATGGTTTCAACATCTCTCCATAAACTACTACTCGTATGTGAAGGAAGCATTCCCAAATAAACGGGAGCTTCTGGCGTTGAAATATCTACGAAAGCCAATCCATTCGAAACGGCAACTAATGCATATTCTTTTCCTGTAACCGGGCTTACCCAGCCCCAAATATCACTTGTATTGTCATTATTCGGATTGGCACCGATCTCAGATAATGTCATGCGTGATAATAAATCGACATTATCGCAAGGATAAATTCCAGCCATTCCACCAACGCATGGTTGAGCCATGGCTGTCACTGAGGATATTAAAAACACTGAAAGGAATAAGTTCTTCATAGACAAATTTTGTTGTACGCAATATAAAAACAAAAAGCTCGACGAGGGCCGAGCTTTTTAATATAATTACCACTGAAGCGGATTCTTAATTTGCTTTTGCGTGCTTCACACTATAATAAGTCACATAAAAATATCCGATGGTTAACATCAAATGGAATGGCATTAAGCCGAAATCTGTTAATCGAGTTGCACCATCCTTTTCAGAGAATCTTAATATAAATGGCCAAACCAATCCACTAGCGAAGTACAACAACAAAATAAATTCAAGAATAGTCAAGGGAGAAATTTTCGGAGCACGGTACTTCTTGTCGGTCCAAGTTCCTTTCTTTCCAGTACTGATCGCAAATTTCGGTGTGCGAACGAAAGCCGATTTCTTACCCGTTAATCCTTCAATTACCGCAACGGCATTGTGCAAAGACAATCCCATAGAAACAGCAAGGAATAATGGGAAATCGACAATGAAACGTCCGAATTTCTGGAAGAAAGGCATTGGCGGACGTGACACCCAATAGAAAAATCCTAAAATGAAGAAGCTCACTAAGAATGCTGAAGCCACTGCAAAGTAGATAGAATAATCATTCAAATGTTCTCCATTGTATGTATGCCATCCGTCGAAATAGTGCTTAATAAACAACATAGGCATACTTAAAATTGAAGTTCCTAAAATGCTCAAGAAAACAACTGAATTCATTAAATGGAAACTGGCGTGTACCTTGTGAGCAAAGCCCATGTCTTTCGCGCGTAGTACTTTACCTAAATTCTTGCGCGTACATTCAGCTGCACCTTTGGTCCAACGGAATTGCTGTGCTTTCAATGCATTCATTTCAGCTGGTAACTCAGACGGAGAACCAATGGCAGGCAAGTATATGAAATTCCATCCAACCAACTGAGCGCGGTAGCTAAGGTCTAAGTCTTCTGTGATTGTATCACTCTGCCATCCGCCAGCATCGTAAATAGCCTCTTTTCTCCAAACACCTGCAGTTCCATTGAAGTTAATGTAATGGTTTGAATAGTTACGTCCAATTTGCTCAACTGTAAAGTGAGCATCCAATCCAAAAGCTTGCAAACGCGTAAGCAAAGAGTAATCTTCGTTTAAGTGTTCCCAGCGAGTTTGTACAACCGCTATTTTCTCTCCAGCATAGAAGTAGGGGATAGTCTGACGTAAAAAATCCTTTCTTGGAACGAAGTCAGCGTCAAAGATTGCGGTGAATTCTCCTTTTGAAATATCCAAACCATAAGCCAATGCACCAGCTTTGAATCCTTTTCGATCTACTCTGCGAATGTGCTGAATATCTATTCCCAAAAGTTGCTTCTCGGCAATTAGCTTGGCTGCAATTTCAACAGACTCATCATTTCCGTCGTCCAAGACTTGAATCTCTAATCTGTTTCTAGGATAGTCGAATTCACAAACGGCATTAATCAAACGTTCAATAACGTACATTTCATTAAAAACGGGAAGTTGAACGGTTACATAGGGCAAGTCTTCTTCTGCAATAATGGGCATAGGACGTTTGCGCTTACTCTTTTTCACAAACTGCACGGCCAAATTCAATTGAACCAACGAATAGAAAAAGATGAAAATTAAAAAGAAACCGTAGAGACAGATTGCGGTAAATGCAAGTGTATTCAATGTATTGAGGGTTTAGTTAGACAGCGAAAATACGGCTAAAGACAGATATGAAAAAAACTTTTCTAACGATATAGAAACATTTGGGTGTTAATCAATCTCGAAATTTAACTGCATCGTAATCGATGCTGTCTTTCTTCTAGACGAAGTATTGAAGGCACCACCCCAAGAATAATCCTCGTTGCTGTTTTGCCCAACAATCTGGAATATGCCCATTTCTGCACTTTGTAAACTTCCTAATTCGCCGCCTGACGACTGTGCGATTTTTTCTGCTCGAAGACGAGCGTCTGATGTTGCTTCAGAAACCATTTCCACTTTTAACTCTGCAAGTTTGGTGTAGTAAAATTCAGGGCTTTCGGAATAAAACTCAACGCCAGAGGCAATAAGTTCAGTAACCTCGCGGGAAATTTGCTCAACTTTTGAAACCTCTGAAGATTCGATGGCCACCATTTGAGACAGACTATAACCTATTAAAGTCGTTGCAATAATATCTCCATTGGAATTGCGTGTTTCGTCGTAGTTTTTTTTAATTTCCATTGCAGAAAATACAATGTCCTTTTCTTGAATTCCTTTATTCGTTAAGTAATTTTTAATGGTGTTGCGATCGGATTCCAACGCTGCAGAAGCAGCCGCAAGGTCATTACTTGTTTTGGAAAAAGATCCACGCCAAACAATTAAATCAGAATCGAAATTCCGACTTCCCATTCCAGTTACATGAATCACGTTTTCTTTTCCATTTCTATCTCGATAACCCTTCATAAGCACATAGGATGAAAGGATAACGCAGATACCAACGGCAAAAGATGCTAATACACGATCATTGAATAGGTTTTTCATAATTCGAATGTAAACAAAAAAAGAGGTGAAATAATTTTCACCTCTTTATATTTTTAGCCAGAACCAATCTTATTGACAGTTCAAAGGATAATAGTATTGGTAGGGTGGAGGGTTAGGAGAATACCCTGGCTTCACAATGTAAAATCCAATTTTAGTTATGGTTGATCCATCAGGAATTGGCAAAAAATCCTCCGGGATAAATGTCTTTCTGAATTTACCCGGAGCAATTTCGGTCATCTTCAAAGATGGAGTAGAGGTTACGTTTGCAAGTGGCGCAACATCAAAGAAGGTAAATGTACCTGTGAACGCGCGAAGGAAAATATAGCATTCATCAGATCCCAAGCTCTGTAAATTCACATCGGTCTCTTGTGTGTTGTCATAACTAATACTGAAATAGTCATCTTGCTTTGCCGCTTCCGGAAAAAAGCAAATACGATCAGCACATAAAGCTGGAACAATATCAACATGCAAATCTTCTGTCTTCGCTTCACCAACACCTTCTGATTCATATGCCTTTCCATTTTTCAATTTAGCGAGACATGAAATTCCATTTTGGTACAATGAAAGGGGAGTACATGCATAATATGTCGTAGGTACCATTGTCATTTTATACAATAAACCACTTACATGTGTTAAGAGCATACAGTTGTTTGAATTCAGCCATTCACCATTTCCGCATGACGGACCTGCAGGTTGCCAAGTCCACATGTAGACAGAGTCAGCGTCTTCTGGGTGATTACCCAACAGAGTTTTTAAACCGCCGCTTGTTTGCGCTACATCAATGTACAAGTCCATTGTGGCATTTGCATTGGTAGGCGAGGGGAATACGAAAGCCGCTTGTGAAAATCCCACAATCGAAATTGCAAATGCAGCTAGAGTAAATAATATCTTTTTCATGATTAGATGCGTTGGAAGTTAAACTTGTAAATCACGTTCTTGAAATCGTCTGAGCAAACACGATGGTATTGCAAACCCATGTTGCTTGTTGTTGGAAGAACCATGTTACCCAAGAACAATTCAAGTGTATCGTTTGAATTCATTAGGGTAATTGAAGATGGTGCTAGGTTGTCATCCAAAGACCAGGTTCCACTTGTGCCAAAGAAATTCTTTCCCTCTGTAACAGTAACAGTATAGGTTTGGGTAGGAACATCGAGCACAATTCTCATGGGTTCAACACCGGGCACTAAATAAAATTCGCTTAAATCGCGTTCTTCCAAAACAGGGTTATTCGGATCTTGTTGAATGAAAGAGGTAAGCTCCCAGGTGCCACCCATTCCTTGCAACTTGTCAGATGGCTCTCCCAACTCACCGGTTGTCTCTGGCTTACAACCAGCGAACAAACCTGCAGTCAAGGCTATCATCAAAAATAGTTTTACTGATTTCATTTGATATAAATTTAATTTTAAATACTCTTTAATATTTATTTCTATTCAATACGGGCGAAAAATTTTTCGCCCCTTTAGTTACAACCTCCTTCCGGATTCCCCACAAATAAAGCCGAGGTGAATTCACTGTTCGGGAATTGAAGAGCCATGCCAGGACAGTTCCATGGGGCATTACGAACAACAATATTCTCACCCTTCGCACCTATTCTTTTCAATTGGTCAATCCACTTTCCTTCTCCCATAGTCTCAATGCGGTATTCACGACGTGCCGCAGCAATGACTTCAGCAGGAGTAGAGCCAGAAGACAAGTCGTTCAATCCAGCTCCAAATGCGCGGCCACGAATTTCATTAATGTCGCTAATGGCAACCTCTAACTGTGAACCCATTTCACCCAAACATTCGGCACGAATCAATTTCAATTCAGTCAAATATATAATTGGAATATTGAAGAATACTTTGTTTTCGAATCGACGGTTTTTGTATTTCCCACCGCTAGACTGCATCCAACCCAAACGATCATCTGCACTGTTCAAATTGGTGAACTGATACAATTCATTTGAGAACATCAAGTTCGGAGGAAGCACGCCTCCAGCGTTGTAGTTACCAATGAAGTTGTCGGTGCGTTGATCCACGTGATCAGCTCCTGGATTAGAACTTACAATACCAAATACAGTTTCAAGATTTACTTCTGGAGTTGCAGGGAAACGATCCAAAGTATCTCTCATGAAATAGTTGCCATTGTTAATTACCAATGAAGCATATTGTTCTGCTTGAACATAATTGTTCATTTGAAAATATACCATGGCCAATAAACCGGCAGCTGCATCTTGCTTTGCATAGTTACCATTGCTTTCCGGAAGGTTACCTAAAGCAAATTCTAAATCTTCAATAATGAAGGCATAAGACTCTGCAACTGTGCTTCTTGGTATAGGTAAGTTGCTCGCGTCTCTTTTCAATATAATTCCCAAGTGTGAATTATCGAGGGTAGAACCATAAGGCTGAGCCCAAATTTTAACCACGTTGAAATGGCAGAATGCGCGAATGAATCTTGCTTCAGCTTCCATACGTTTACGTTCGTCATCTGACAATCCTTCAATCAAATCGAAATTCTTCATTAACGAATTGCAACGATAAATGGCATAATAAAAATCGCCATAAGTACCATTGGTAGTAGGAGTGAAGAAGTTAGTTTCGCGATTGTACACAGCATTGAAATCTAAACCGTTTGGTTCAGCCATGTTGTCTGACATTAACTCACAAATGTTTTGATATTTTCCATCAAACAAATTTGCAATAACATCGTAACAGCTGTTTAATAAACGTTGAGCATCGTCTGGTGTCTTCAAAGCGTCTTCTGCTAGAATTGCGCCTTCAGGCGGATACTCTAACATCTTTTCGCAAGATGAAATTCCAAGTGCTAATCCAATAGCTAATATGAAGTATGATATCTTTTTCATGTTCGTTCGAATTAGAAGTTAGCGTTTAAGCGAATGTTGAAACTACGCTCTTGCATAGGAGTTAAGTAAGTCACGTTTGGACTTAAGTTTCGGTCTTGCGCGTTTTCAAAATCACGAACCACTTCAGGATCTAATCCAGGGAAGTTCGTAATGGTAAATAAGTTGGTAACGCTAACTCCAATGTTCAATCCAGTCATTTTCATTCTCTTTGTCACTTCATTCGGGAAGGTGTAATCCAATGAAAGGTTTCTCAAACGCATGTAGTTTGCTTTGTACATGAACAAGGAAGTATTCCACCATGGAAAACCATCTGGCAATCCATAAGTCGTTTCATCCAATGTTAATCTTCCGAAGGTCGACTCATCACCAGGTGCAGTCCAACGATCTAAGATCTCTTCACGCATGTTCCAACTGGAAACAACACCCAATTGACGCTTCGCACTTGAGTCGAAAATACGAGCACCCAAGCTGTATGTGAACAATGCAGATAAACTGAAATTCTTCCAACCGAAAGTTTGGGTTAATCCACCCATCATTTTAGGCAATCCATTTCCAACATAGTTACGAATGCTATTGTCGTAATCTGTGGTGTAATTTCCGTCAGGCGTAATGTAAACGGGCAATCCAGATTGGGTGTCTATATGACTGAATGAGACCAAATAGAATGAGCCGATGGGCTTTCCAACTAAAACACGAGAATCGTTTGTTCCACCAGATACAGCATCAGGAGTGTAGTCGCCAATGCTAACAAGCTCGTTGTAGTTATAAGAAAAGTTTGCACTTGTGCGTGCAGTGAATTTAGAACTCTTCGTCCAATTTACAACTGTTGTTAATTCAATTCCTTGATTCATAACCTCAGCAACGTTGTCCCAGAAGTTCGTGAATCCAGTACTTGCAGGAAGACTTACATTCATCAATACATCACGACTGTATTTTCTATATCCTTCAAGAATAATAGTCATACGATCTTGCCAAAATCCAGTCTCTAAAGCAACAGAGAAATTGTTTGTGGTTTCCCACTTCAAATTCGCATTTCCTGCTTGGGTAGGATAAAGAATTGGGTTTTGATTGTAGTATGTTCCGTTGTTTGCTGCGCTATACAAAGCGTATTGTGCGTTTGCAGGAATATCTGAGTTTCCAGTTAAACCATAACTCGCACGCAACTTCATGTAGTTAATGGTTTTATTGTCCTTCAAAAATCCTTCTTCAGAAATAATCCAACCTAAAGAGACAGAAGGGAAATTTCCGAATTTGTTATTTACTCCGAAACGCGAGCTTCCATCGCGGCGAACACTTGCTTCGAAGAAGTACTTCGATTTGTAGTTCATGTTATACTTCGCGAAGAAACCTAAGAAGCTAAACTGATTCGGATTTCCAACAGTGCGAACTCTAGTATCTGGATTATTTTGAACGTCTGAAAATTCAGCAACTGTTCCATCCAAATTCGGGATATAATCGTTTATGTAATTTGTTTTCGAATGCTGTAACTCGTGTCCTATAAGTAAAGAAGCATTCAAATCCGGAATAAGTTCTTTGCTGTATTCAGCAGTAATGTTGTAGCTGTAGTTGCGAACCAAACGCTGATCGCTGCTGTAACTGCCTTGTCCGTTAGATAAATCGAATGTTGAAGGTGTAAGTCTATTTTCACCAATGTGCATCCAATCCATACCGCCTGTGGCAATAATGAATAAGTTCTTTTTCGGCATATATATTAAACGACCGGTATTGATCACACGATCTTCAACAGTTGTCCAACGCAATTGCTCCCTGTAGGCAACTGGATTCTTTACATTTCCGAATTCATCTCTCCAATAGAAATAATCTCCAGGCTTTTTAACCACGTCACCCGCTGCGTTGAAAGTTGTGTCTGTATGGTAGACAGGGTAGTAAGGTAATGCGTTAGACATGGCATCTCCCAATCCACCAGACCAAGCAGCATCTACGCGCTTGTTCAAACCACGAGTTCCAGAAAGCGATAAGTTTAATCTCAATTTGTCTCCTAAACGGAATTCAGGATTCACACGAGCAGAGATACGCTTGTAACTGTTTCCCAATAAGAAACTTTGATTGTCGTCATATCCTACCGAGAAGTAAACGCTATGTTTCTTTCCACCGTAACGCGCTGAGAAGTTTGTACCATACTTATTTCCACGTCCTACTGTTTGGCCAACCCAATCTGTATCGGTTTGTCCTGCCTTTAAATAGGCGGCCTTACGAGTGGCGGCATCATCTGTAGCTGAAGTCATATTCGGTAACCATACGTATCCCGTTCCACCGTCATTTTCCCAAGCTTCTTGACGAATTCTTAAATATTGGTCTGTGTTCAACATATTTGGACGAGAAGCAGGGGTAGAGATACCTGCATTCAAACCGTAATCGAATTTCCAACCCTTTTCTTTAGCGCGTTTCGTAGTTATGATGATTACACCATTCGCAGCACGAGAACCGTATTCTCCGGCAGCAGCAGCATCTTTACGAACTTCAACCTTTTCAATGTCGTTCGGATTTATAGTAGCAAGAGGGTTGTTGTTCAATGCACCGCTGTTTCCACGCAAGAAGTAATCTTGTGTCATTGGAATACCATCTATGATGTACAATGGGTCTCCACCTGCAGAGACAGAAGCTGTTCCGCGAATACGAATCAATGAACCCGCACCTGCGATACCAGAACCTTGTGAAACCTGCAATCCAGCAGCTTGTCCTTGAAGAGCTGCTTCAAAGCTCGGGGTGCGAATAGCGCTAATGTCCTTACCGCTGATTTTTGCGATAGATCCTGTACTTGGTCTGTTGCGTTCAACACCGTATCCGATAATTTCAATGTTATCTAGAGTGATAGAACCTGAACTTAATTTGAAATTTTGCTTAACATCGACATTTCCGACTGTAACCGTCTTGGTAATCGTTTCAAAGTTCATCGCTTTTACTTCGAACTCAAAAGTTCCAGCGCCAGTTTTCAAGGTGTAATTACCAACTTGATCACTTGCTGTTCCATTGGAAGTTCCCTTGACTATGACGAATGCTCCCGGAATAGGACGATTCTCTTCGTCTGTTACCACCCCGCTAACAGATTGTCCCCATGAAACCACGGAAAACAAGGCCATTACAGCAGTGAGCAGACTAATTTTATAGAGTTTTGACATATAAAAAATAGAATTTGTTTAGGTTTAAGTCGCGCTAATATAAATTGTTTTCACTTCGTGTCCAACATACACTTACTGCTTGTTGGTAAATCATCAATTATGGATTCCAAATGAATGGAGCCGATTCTCTTCTTCCTTCTGTTTCAACTGAAATGATGTATGAACCGGCTGCAATGTTTTCCGCTGATAAATTCCATTCAGACTGGTTAATTCCAGAAACACCTTGCGTGTTGAATGAAGAAACCACTCTTCCTGTTAGATCACGCAGAACGATTTGGACCTTCGCGGCTTGACTCATGCTATATGCAAGATTCACGTTGTTGCTCGAAGGATTCGGCCAAATCATAAACGTTGATTTTGCAAAGGACATAACTTCCGACAAAGAAGTATTCAAATCTGGAACAGCCAATTGATAGTCAGTGTATACATGATATTCTCCCGGTTCAAAGAAGAAGGTAGCTCCCAAATCGTTCACTTGAAATGAGTTTCCAGTGAAGTAGTCATACCAAGTTCCTGT
>JBEIFO010000033.1:0-12301 GCA_040382375.1 Crocinitomicaceae bacterium | reverse complement strand
TTTCCCTTTACAAACTGATATCTTTTGAAGATGAAGTATCCGGCTGTGGCCAGGAGTAAGGCGAATATGATTTGAGAGATCATAAATGATTTCGATTTTTAAATTGAAGAATTACTTGCCACCTTTTTCTTGAATCATCTGATCAATGATTTTTTTCATGTCTTCCAATTCTGATTTAGAAAACTTATCGGCGTCACGCCTTCCGAACAAAGAGAAGCCAACGTAACTCTTCGGGTGGTTGCGCATATCGTCGAGAAGCAAGTCTAAACTATGAGTTGCGTTTACCAATTCGTGATGCAGGCTGTCGTTGTTCACGAGTTTGCCGAGGGTGCCCTGACCGCTGTTCACCTTTGTCATCACTTCTTCGAAATGCCCCATGGCTTTATCCACTTTGAATAGCGTTGTGGTTAAGCGAATGCGCGATAGTGTGTCTGTGAATTGAGAGATGTTTTTGATAGCGAGATCAATTTTTGAGTTGTTCGCTTTGAGTGTATTTGTCAAGGCCTGCGCGTTGCTTATGATTTCAGAAATTCTTCCGCCATTGCTTGCTATAAGTGTGTTTAGATTCCCAGAGGTAGATTCTAAATTGTTCATGGTGCGTTGCAGCGAGCTGAACAAAGAAGGAAGCCCTTCTGCTCCGGAATTGTTAAGTGTGCGCTGAAGACTGGTTAGAACGCTATCGACACCTTTGAATATTTCCGCTGACTTTTGTTTAATCGGGTCGATTTCATTTTTTAATGTCTCGGCAAATCCTTTTTCAATACTGGCGATTAACGTGTCTTTTGTGCTAGCCATAACCGAGCTGTCGCCCAAAACAATTTGAATGGCTTTTCCTCCAAAAAAGTCGGAGTCGTATATTTTCAATTCAGAATCTTTCGGAACGGCAACATCTGCATCGTTCAAAACAATTTCAACAACGAGTCTTCCTGAACCGTTCGATTCAAGTTCGATGCTTTTTACAATTCCGATTTTAAAGCCGTTGATGATTACTGGGCTTGAAACTTCCAAGCCTCCAATTTCCTCGTAAATGGCGTAATATCTCGTTTGAGTTGAAAAAATATTTACGCCTTTTAAAAAACTTACTCCGAAATAAACAAGGGCGAGAATAACAATAACTACTGCTCCTATAACAACTTCGTTGCGTGCTTTTTTACCGCTCATTTCTGCATTTTTTTAAGGGCTTCTTCATTACTAATTCGGATGCCATTTTCGAAGGCGACAACAAACGCTCCGCTGAAACCAGCATCGCGAAGAATTTTTTGATTCTTCTTGGCGTCGTCTAAACTTCGAGTACATCCAACTAGGTACTTGTGAGTGCCGTTGCTAAAGTATTCCTCAATTCTTTCTAAACCCTTAAATTGCTTTGATTTTTTTTGAAGAGGGGTGGCAGAACTTAGAATTTGCACCTTGTATGCCACCTGTTCAACAGGAATCTCTTCCCAAATAAGTCCTGCAAAGGCATTTTGCTGAACAGGTTGCTCAACCACTGCTGCCGGAGCGGGGCTGTTTGTAGGCTGAATGTTGAAAAGTTTGCTTTGGTAATCGACAAAGGCGCGGTAAACGGCAGAGCTTAATTCTTCTTTCGCTGCCTGGCTTTGCAGGTAATCCTCTTCTTTGTGGTTGGACAGGAATCCCAATTCAATCAATATACTCGGCATGTTCGTGAAGGTGACCACATAGTACGGTGCTTGCTTTACACCACGGTCTTTTCTTCCCAACTTTACAAATTCATCTTGAACGTTTTTTGCGAGGAGGATACTCTTGTCTTGGTAGATATTTTCTCGAAGACTCATGGCAATGTAGGTGTCTGGATTGTTCGGGTCGAAACCGTCGTAGTCTTTTCCGCCGTCACTTTCCAAATAGATGGAAGCGTTTTCACGCATGGCGTTGCGTAAACTTTCTTCTGATTTGTGCAATCCCATCACGAACGATTCGGATCCCGAAGCTTCGGCATTCGGATTGGCGTTGCAATGAATGCTAATGAAGAGGTCGGCGTTGTTGGTGTTCGCGATCTCAACGCGACGTTTAAGAGTTGGGAAAGTGTCGCCTGTTCTTGTATAAACGACTTTAACGTTTGGGTAATTCTCCTCGATAAGCTTTCCCACTTTTAACGTTACGTCAAGGGCAATGTTTTTTTCGGAAGTCTTGTAGCGTCCTGTGCCCAAGGTGCCAGGGTCGGTTCCACCGTGTCCGGCGTCTAACACAACAACAAACTTTTTATCCGTTGTTTCTACTTTCTTCGAAATGCGATAGGCCGTTCCCAAAGTGAAAACAAGAGCGAAAATAAAAATGTACACTATTTTCTTATGCATCTGCTGTATGGGTTTATTATCTCGAATGTTTAGCATAGCTTTGACACGTAAACGCAATTTAAACAAAACTATTTTTCTTTGTGAAGGCATGAACTTCAGATGCGCTCTAATTTTCACGTGTGCGGTGTTGATAAGCTCCTTATTGAACCCGCTTTCTGCGCAGTCTGATTCATTGTCGCCTATGCCTGTGGATACCCTTTATTTTTCTTCTGAAGATCAGGCCATGGAGGAAGTTCACTATTTCGGGAAGGACAGTACGGTGATGGATTTGATCAATGACCGCGTGTATTTATACGGATTGGGCTCCTATGTAACATACGGAGATTTAGAATTGAAGGCCGGATACATCGCGTTTTCATTGACCGACAACATTGCCTTCGCGAAGGGTTTTAAGGACTCGGTAGGTGTCTATACTGGAAAGCCCGTTTTCACGCAAGGAGAGACTTCGTTCGAAGAAGATTCGTTGGGATATAATTTCAAATCGAAGAGGGGAATCAGTTACGGCGTGCGCACGGAAGAGGCCAGTGCTTATTTGCACACTGCCATTTCGAAGATGCAGGTAGACAAGACCATTCACATTCGAAAAGGAAAATTCACGACGTGTTCCAATCCGAATCCGCATTTCCATTTTCAATTGTCGAAGGCCATTATTATACCGAATGAAAAGATTGTGAGCGGACCACTCTATTTGCAATTCAGAAAAGTGCCTGTGCCTTTGGGATTGCCGTTTGGATTCTTTCCGAATAAAAAGGAAAGCACGTATGGAATTTTAATTCCTGGATATGGAAACGGAAGGGCGAAGGGATTCTTCGTTCAGAACTTGGGATACTATTTCCCCATTAACGATCACATAGACACGAAGCTGTTGTTTGATGTTTATACGGGCGGGTCGTGGAGCATTAAGAACATTACGAGTTACAAGAAGCGATACAAGTATCAAGGGTCTTTCAATATTTCGAGAACCATTAACAAGACGGGTTTCCGCGAGTTGCCGAATTATGTGCAGCAGTCGACCTTCAACATTCGATGGAACCACTCGCAAGATCCGAAGGCTCGTCCGAATGAATCGTTCAACGCGAATGTGAATTTGGGAAGCTCTCAGAATTTCAGAAATAACTTGAATGCTGCGCAACAAGACTTCTTAACCAGCACGTTCAACTCTGCGGTGCAATGGTCGAAGTCGTTTCCAGGAAAGCCTTTCTCGTTGGCGCTTTCAGCGAATCACACGCAGAATACGCAATCGCGATTGGTTCAGATTACGTTGCCATCAGCGGCGTTCAACGTGTCTCGTATTAATTTGTTGAAGAAAGTCTTTCCGAAATCTCCGATTGGAATTAACGCGTCGTTGAATACCGAGCAGCAGTTGTCGGCGTTTGAGCAAGAGTTCGGACAGTTGACGATGAGTGAATTGTTGAACAAGGCAACCAGCGGGGTTCGTATGAATACAACTGCGAGTACCTCTTGGAAGTTGGGACAGTTTTTAACGTTGAATCCGTCTGCAACGTTCACGGGGTATGGCACCTGGAAAGTGGTTTCTCCGATTAGCGATGCGCAGTTGGATACGGTTGCTGGGTTCAAAGCAGCGGGGAATTGGTCTACTCAGATTTCAGCGAACACGCGTATTTACGGGACGTTTGTGCGGAAGGGAGCGAAGAAGTTGAAAGCGGTTCGACACATGATTCAGCCGAATGTAGGGTTCTCTTACACGCCTTATCAGAACTTTCAGCAGTTCGGCTATTACGGAGTGAACGGCGAGTTCTTGGGGTATTCGGCGTTCGATGCAGCGCGGTTTGCACCAACGAGTTCATCGCAAACTGCGAACATGAATTTTTCTATTAATCAGAATATTGAAGCAAAGGTTCGCGATGAATCTTCAGCGAAGGTTTCGTACAAGAAGGTGAAGATTATAGATAGTTTTAGAACGAGTGCCTCGCGCAATTTCATGGCCGACTCGTTGCAATGGAGCAACGTGAATTTCTCGGCCTTTACATCGGTTGGAAAATTCTTAACCTTGAACTATTCTTCTTCTTACAGCATGTACGATCGCGATTCTTTGGGTCGGAAGATTGATACGTTTTTGAATGAATCGCGGAAAGGATTTGCGCGCATGGAAGGGACTAATTTAGCATTGGGAATAGTTGTGCGCAGCAAGCAGGCGAAGCCCAGTGCGAATCAGACAGCGGGTAATCCGGCGGTTACGCCTCAGCAACAAGAGATTCTTTCTACCAACCAGTCGACGTTGATCGACTTCAATGTGCCTTGGAATTTGAGTATGAATTACAATTTGCGCATGAGTAAGAAGTGGTTGGTTGATCAACAGCGCGACAGCTCTATCTATACGCAGGCGGTAACGTTCATGGGCGATGTTGCCTTCGCGAAACGCTTGGCGTTGAGCTTCAACGGTGGATACGATTTCAACGCGAAGGAAATGACTACAACGACCATTGGTCTTCACGTCGATTTACATTGCTGGGAGTTAAGTGCGAACGTGGTACCGTTCGGCTTGCGTCAGAGTTATTACATTCAGTTGAATATTAAATCCCCATTGCTGCAAGATTTGAAGTTGCAGAAGCGCGGGAATTTGGGAGAGGATTATTTGCTTTATTAAGGGAAGAGAAGTTAAGAGAGGGGAAGAATAATAACGCAGTTCCAATTATGAAATAGGAATAAAATTTTCGATTTTCCAATTACGTAGTAGGAATAAAACCGAAGGTTTTCTCATTACGTAGTTCCAATTACGAATCCCGATAGCCATCGGGAGGAATAAAATCTACGATTTTCCAATTACGTAGTTCGTCAGCGAATGTCTTCGACGAGGTCAACTGGCTTTGCGAGGGAGATATTCTTACTTAATTTTCTCAAGTTGAAATTCAGGGTCGTTTGAGCCCTTGCAAGTTGCTTTCTTGTCTGCTTTGTTAATGTTAAGCGTATAGGTTGGTTTCGACGTTTTGCCATCGCTTAAGGAACATTCTATCTCAATGGAGTTAGCATTTTCTGATAAGACTTTAATCGTTCCCTCGTAATAGACACGGCTGTTATCTTCTTGGCTTGTTTGCTGCAAACTTACTGTGTTGTCAGCGTTTAAAAGAAACTTGTAGTCTATAGCTGGAACTGGCACTTTGTTTCCATTAATGATTAAGTCATCTCCGTATTTGTTCTTCATGAAATAACTGGGCTGAACACCATGGTAATTTCCAACTAATTCGGATGGGAATTGTGGACCTTTTTGTTTGGTAGTTTCTTCGGTTTTTGAAGATGAAGATTTTTGTTCAGCTTCCGACGAGTTGTTTCCGCAACTAACCAAAATGAGAAGTGCGCTAGCTAGAAAAAAAGAGTTAAGGATTTTGCACATTGATTTTTATTCAGAAGTTAGAGTAATAGAAGTTAAATTTTCGACAGCGTGTACTTGGCCTCTTTCATGCCAGACTTTGTACAATCGTACAATGTTAATTTTAGGGTGCTGGAGGGCTCGTCAAAATCGAAACTGCAATTGCTAGTATTGATTTGGTACCATTGACCGCCGCCTTGATTCATCCATTCACCGGTTCCTTCAAATGTTTTTCCTGGAGCAACATTGCCCATGTTTAATTTAATTGAAACCTTCCAACCTCCATCGGAAAAGTTCAAATCGCATTTCATTCCTTGGCTGTTTTTAAATGAGTATTTTCCATCGGCATGTTGCGAAAAAGCCGATGCTGCAAACATGATGGAGATTGCAAGAAGTAATGTTTTTATTTTCATTTGTTATAAATTTTATTGGGACTAGCGGCTAATCGTTGCTCTTAGGTGAGTGAATGACCTTTGTAGTGTCACGTGAACTTGGAGAGAGCGGTGAATCAGGTGTGGCTATCATTCCTGTTGTTTTATTCGTTGAATCTATTTTCGGACCTTCCTTGGGAGGGGCAACAGTTCCAGAAACGTTTTGATTTTCTGGTGTGTTGCACCCAACCACAAACATGGATACAATGATTAATTGAAGGGCAATTGTTTTCAAGACAGGAATTCTGATATTCTCTTTGATTCGGAAATAAAGATCAACAAGAAACTGATGGTGTTTGGGTCTTATAACTTCGACTTGAGATTTATTGAAATGCCCGCATGTGCTTCCACTTTGGTCGAGCAAATACTTTTTAATGTCGTCATCTTTCCAGGCTGTAAAATCTACCACAGTCTTTTTGCAGGAACCGCAGAATTTACCGTTGGAGACTTCAGTCATTTCATCCCAGCTCTTTGAACATGGGTTGTTCATTATTGTTTTCGAAGTTTTCATATGCTTTGTAAAATGTAAATATGTGAACTTTAACTCATCGATGTCTTTGGTTCCGTTTAATTGATTAACATCATTTTGGATCCAATTCTTCCCCAAACCAAACCACCGCGTAGTTATTGTAAATTCCAATTCCAATTGCTTTCCATGGGTGGCTTCCCCAAATTCCTTTGTTCAGTAAAACTGCATTGTGTCCGGGGCTTGATTTCCATCCAGAAAGTGATTCTCCGGCAGTTGTGTTATCGGAACTCCAAAAGGCAATCTCATATCCCGAGCCTCGATAAGAAGTAAGCTCCTTTGGCTTCGACCACATGCCTTCGGCTTGGGCGTGATTCGACGTGTAGCAGCACTCAGTCCAGGAGCCTTTATCTGACCAACTGTGTGTATTGCAATTTCCGATGTCGGGATGATTGTCATTCAAATCGTGCACATGCGTTTGTGCGACATAAGTGAGTGAGGTAGACAATGGAATTATTGGAAGACCTTGTGTCTTTCTGTATTGCATAATTAAATCATACAATTTCTTTTCTTCTTCATTTAAAACCTGAGAATAAGAAACAAAAGCCAATAGCAAGAAGCTTAGTGTTAGGTAAATTCTTTTTGTAACGGACATAACATTTATTTTGGTGGTACTTAAATTCTTCTTTCACTAGTATGTCAAAACAATAGTTAAATGTGATATTTGATAGAAAAATTGTGTAGCGTCAAAAAAATAAAGAATTTAGAAGTAAAGCTTTATTTTCAGTTTACCGTTAAACGGCGGTTTAGTACATCAAACTCTTTTTAGATGAATTAATCCATCCCGCCTGATTTTCGTATTTCACAAAAAAGATTTTAAGGTCAGCCTGATTTTCATAATCTACGAAGTAGACCGTTTTTTTTGCTTGATTTGAATATTGAGTAAAGAACCACTTTCCGTCGTTATTTCCCGCCTGATTTTCATATTGTACTTTGAATACTTTCAAGTCCGCCTGATTTTCATAGTCAACGACAAAAACTTTTACGTTGGCCTGGTTTTCATATTCTACAGAAAATACTTTTTGTGCATTGGCAGCGCTGAAGGCGAACAATATGAATGTTAGAACTAAGATTTTTTTCATTTTATTAATTTGTTTAAGGTGTGTTTTTTCAGTTGTCTTTTGTTACACAACTAATATAATGAAAATATACAAATAGACAAGGTGTTTAAAATTATATAGGTGTCTTTGGCTTTAGAATCTGAGCAGTGAGTTGCTGAATCAAAACGCTTCAGCGACCATGAAGTAGAAGTAGCCGCCTTCTCGGCCGTAGGCGTAATCGAGGCGGATGTTGAGTTTTTCTTGAGGGTTGACAACAAAGCGCAGACCGGTGCCCACGGAGTATTTTATTCTGTTTAAATGAAGATCTTGGAGTTCTCCGAAAACATCTCCGGCGCCGGCAAAGGTGGTTAGGCCAAAACGCCAGAAGAGCGGGAATCTGTATTCCACTTGGGCACCCATGAAATGTTTGTCTCTGAATCTATTCTTGGGGTAACCTCGAAGGATATCGTCGTTGCCAAGAGTGGCCATGTCGATGAACGGTATGTTTCCGAAGTTGAATTTGTTTTTATACTGAAAAGCGATGACGTGATTTTTCTTGACGGTCCAGTATTTTTGATAGAGCGCATTGACATTGAAAAAATTAAATGTGCTGCCTAAGAAGTTGTTGAATAGATAAGTTGAAAATTCGAATAACATACCTTTTTGCGCATTGATTACAATGTCTCTTGAATCGTATACGCTTATAAATCCAATTGCAGAACCGATACCTCCGTTTGATCCGCGAATAGTACCCGATTCAAGCATTCCACCTGCGGAAGGTTTTATTCCATATTCTTTTTCGAATTCGTAGTCAAAGCCAATGAATAGATCGGGTTTAACTTTTTTCAAGAACATGGATTTTATCTGAATGAGGTTATACGAATAACTCTCCATTTGTTCTTTGCTGGTGTTGTTTCCAATGCCATAAAATTTATCAGGGAAATTTCTAAAGCGCAGATCACCTTTCAGCAAATAGTTTTCATTTCGGGTAAAAACATTCCATGACGCCCATAAATCGGCTTGCCTGTTTTGCGTGTAATCGGCAAGAAGTTGAATATTGCTTGTGCGCGTTGGAAGCTGAGTCGAATCTTTCGCTTCGAGTTTAAAGTAGTGAACGCCTGCTGCGCCTGCGGCCCATCGCGTATCTGGCGTGTAGTATAAAAGCGGAAGAAAGAAACTACCTTCTGATTCAGTTTTTACAGTGTCGTTAAGTGGCGTAAAACCAAGAAATTTTTTGCGCTGCGAATAGGTTGTTGAAGAACAAAGGAAAATGCAGAGTAACAGTAAGAGTTTATAATTTTTCATCAACGAAATTTCTACTTGGAAGAAAAACAAATATAAATGTCATTGGTAGTTATTCTGAAAATGTTTTGCCTAAATCACAGTTGATTCGATTCGCTATTTGTTTAGTTAGAGATTGTACTAGCTGAATGATTTGAGATTAAATACTTCGCGAATGTGCTTGCACGAAATTAATTACGTAGTAGGATTTATGAATTGCGATAGCTATCGGGAGGAATAACGCAGTTCCAATTGCGCAGCAGGTTTATTCCTTAATAACTTTAAATATCTGCTTTGAATTTTCTCCTGCACTGAGCAAATAAATACCTGCCGATAAATTGCCCAATTCAATAACTGTATTCTCGGAAGTTATTTTTCCTGTTAAAACTAATTTGCCCGTGTTGTCATAAATAACGTAAACAGATCCTAAGTATTTCGCGTCTGTTTTTACATTGATTTGATTGTTTGCAGGGTTGGGGTAAACTGAAAATACATTTAGACTATTACTTTCATTAACGCCTAAAGGGCCGCAACCAATTGAACTTAGCAAACTTGCTCTGGGTTCAACCATCAATGTAGCTGTAATTCTATCTTTCTGACCTTGTGTAAATCTGTTTACTAGCGGACAATATGCCATATAATTATACCGGCTATTATCCCATACACCAAGGGAAGTACATGGATTAGTCGAACCACAATCGCCTTGTTTATGAGGAGGTGTATCGCATACGTAATCTCCATCGGTAAGACAATTAATGTCTGCTGGACAAAAAGCATTACCACCATCCCCGTTGAAGGTATGATAAAGAAAAAAACCATGCCCCATTTCATGAGGTAATGTCCCGCTGTTACTTGTCATCGAAGTAGAAACAATAACTAATCCGTCATACAGTCCACCAACAGGATATGATGCATAACCAACGAATGAACCATTACAGATTTCGCTAACTACCCAAATATTATAATAGTCAGAAACGGGCCATCGGCTTAGGTCTTTTATTGCAGTTTCAGCTGCTGCACCGCAGGTATTACCTGTTGGTTTTATTCCATCTGTCGAATAATTTGCAACGCTTGAACCATTAACCCTGTTAATGCCATTTGTAGAATTGCCATTTGGGTCTGAACTTGCAAGGCAAAATTCCATTTCAACATCAGCGCCTAAGCCGTTTACATTTCTAAATCGGTCGTTTAGTCCTGCAATAGCTTGTTGAATTTGCATGTCCGAAATATTGGAACCTGTTCCAATAGGCTCGCCTAAATGAATAACATGAACAACAACAGGAATGGTGTATAGGGTAGATCTTAATGCCGTATTTGTGTGCTTTTTTATATGAGCTTCAACTTGCGATTCAAGGAGGTGTATTTGCTTCCGATAAACAGAATCGGTTTGCATTAGGTTGTTATGAATGCAATCAGTAGCACATTCAGCACTTTGTCCCTTGCTCTGTATTTGAACGAGAAGAACGAAAATTATTATCAGAATAAAATTTGAATTTTTCATTTGATAACGTATAAGTGACTTAATCATTTGGCTTTTCGTTCGTGCGGGATTTTGTAACTGCAGTTGACGAACAACTGAGTTTAAATATACGCAGAAAGCGTCAAACGAAGCAGGAATAACGCAGTTCACAAATATTTCTGCGTTACAAAATGGCAATGATGAATGCAATGTCCGACTATCATGAAGCCGATGGCGCGAGTGGAGTAGGTGGTGTTGTTCGCGGGGGCTTGGAATTGAAGCATTTCGGGCGACATGTATTTGAATAGAGCAATGGTTGACTTGCGGACGAGTTCGAATTCAGTAATTAATTCTGCAAGGCTCTGATTCATTTGTTTCGAGTTTTCGATAAAATCGTTTTCATCAAATCCAGGAAGAGGCGTGTTGTCGAAACGTGAAAAACGCAAGGCGCGATAAGCGAAGATTCGTTCACATTCTATGATGTGCTTGAACACTTCTTTGGTTGTCCATTTGCCAGGTGCGTAGGCAAAGTTTTCTTTTTCGGCAGGGATGGAATTGAGAATTTCAAGTGTTGCATTTAAATCGTCATGCAACGCCACTAGCAAGTCATTCGACGGAATAAGTCCGTAGTAATAGTGGAAGTATGTTGGTGCTTCGGAATAGATTGTTGGGTCCGTCATGGCGTGATGTTTTTATGTAACAAATTTATTTCCACTTCGTGGATACATCCCGAAGGGACAAATCCGCTATGCGGATACATCCCAAAGGGACAAGTCCGCTATGCGGATAAATCTTTTAATTATAAAAGATGAATGTACCCCGCTGCTACAGTAAGCAACACCAACAAAGCCGTTAGCAAAATGTACGTCCATTTAACAAGTGGAGTGAGGACAATGCGGCCGGCGTTTTCGATGTGCTGATAAACATTCAACGAAGCGCGCAGGTAGTAGAAAGCTCCAATGGCAGAAGTAATGATCATGACAACAACCAACGCGAAATACTTTGCTTCGATCAATTGTGCAATGACGAAATACTTTGCTATGAATCCACTAAACGGAGGAATACCTGCCATTGAAAGTAATGCTGCTGTGAATGCGAATGCCAATACACCGTTTCTTCTGTACAAGCCTTTCAACGGATTTCCTTCCAAGGTTTGTGTCTCTTTAATTACACCGAAGGCAATGATTCCGGCAATGCTATACGTGAGCAAATAGAACAACAAACTCAACAACGATGCATTTCCGATTATGGTAGACAATAAAAATCCTGCATGAGAGATACTCGAGTAAGCCAACATACGCTTCACATCTGTCTGCCACAATGCTGCCGTGTTTGAAGCAATAAGCGTTACCGCAGCGATAACTCCAATGGTGTAACCATTGGCTTCAACATAAAATTGAAATGGACCTGTGAAGAGTTTGAACAACGCTACCATAGCAGCTGCTTTCACTATGGTTGACATGAATGCAGTGATCCATGTTGGTGCACCTTGATAAACGTCTGGAGTCCAGATGTGGAAAGGAGCTGCAGAAATCTTGAAAAGGAATCCAACCAAAATCATGGTAATTCCAACATTCATAATGATTGATGCGTCTTTACCGTCTTGAACGAAATGCGAGATAACCGCTAAATCGAAACTTCCAGTTGCGCCGTAAACCAAGGTAATTCCGAACAACAAAATAGCAGAAGCCACAGATCCCAAAATGAAATACTTGAATCCACTTTCGTTCGAAGCCAAATCGTGCTTCTTGCTCGCTGCCAAAACATAAACAGGAATACTCAAGATTTCAACGCCTAAGAATAACATAGCCATGTTTCCGAAAGAAGCCAAGAGTCCAGCACCGCAAAAACTGAATACAACCAAGGCGTACAAATCTGTTTTTCCTTCGTGCTGTTTGAAGTACGACGAAGAAAGAATAAACCA
>JBEIFO010000032.1:0-12319 GCA_040382375.1 Crocinitomicaceae bacterium | reverse complement strand
GTGGTACTTGAGAACTATGCATTTCCAGGTGGATTAATGATTGGAACCGATTCTCATACAGTGAATGCTGGTGGTCTCGGTATGATTGCCATTGGTGTGGGTGGTGCAGATGCCATGGACGTTATGGCTGGAATGGCTTGGGAATTGAAATTCCCGAAATTGATTGGTATTAAATTGACTGGAAAATTAAGCGGATGGTGTTCTGCCAAAGACGTTATTTTGAAAGTAGCTGGAATCCTTACCGTGAAAGGCGGAACCGGTTGCATTGTAGAATATTTCGGTGAAGGTGCTACTTCTTTGTCTTGCACAGGAAAAGGAACCATTTGTAATATGGGTGCTGAAATTGGAGCAACGACTTCAACCTTCGGTTATGATGACAGCATGGAGAAATATCTGCGCTCTACAGGTCGCCCTGAAGTAGCAGATCTTGCGAACAACATTCGCGAGCATTTGACCGGAGATGCTGAAGTTTATGCTAACCCTGAAATGTATTTCGACCAGGTTCTTGAAATTAATCTCGACGAATTAGAGCCCTACATCAACGGTCCTTTCACTCCCGATTTGGCAACGCCAATTTCTAAAATGAAAGAAGCTGCTGCTGCAAACGACTGGCCTACTAAAGTGGAGGCTGGACTTATTGGTTCATGCACCAACAGTTCTTACGAAGATATTTCTCGCGCAGCATCTTTAGCGAAGCAAGCGGCAGAAAAAGGAATGGTACCGAAAGCTGAATTCAGCATTACGCCAGGTTCAGAGAAGGTTCGCTTTACCATTGAACGCGACGGATTTATTGAAACGTTTTCGAAGATTGGCGCGAAAGTTTTCGCAAACGCCTGCGGACCATGCATTGGCATGTGGGCAAGGGCAGGCGCTGAAAAGAAAGAGCGCAACACTATCATTCATTCGTTCAACCGTAACTTCTCTGCTCGTCAAGACGGAAATCCGAATACTCTTGCATTCGTTGCTTCTCCAGAAATCACAACTGCTTTAGCAATTGCTGGAGACTTAACATTCAATCCGCTTACAGATTCTTTAACGAATTCAAAAGGTGAGCAAGTGATGTTCGATGCACCAACTGGATATGAATTACCGCCACTTGGTTTCGACGTTAAAGACGCAGGTTACCAAGCACCTGCTGAAGATGGAAGCGCAGTAGAAATTAAAGTAGCTATAGACAGCGAACGCCTGCAATTGCTTGCTCCTTTCGCAGATTGGGACGGAACGAATATCGAGAATGCGCGTGTATTGATTAAGGCAAAGGGAAAATGTACCACAGACCATATCTCTATGGCTGGACAATGGTTGCGTTTCCGTGGTCACTTAGACAACATCGCGAACAACACGTTAATTGGCGCAACTAACTTCTTCAACGGAGAACAAAACAAAGTAAAGAATCAAATCACAGCCGAATACGCTGAAGTACCTACCGTACAACGCGCATACAAAACGGCTGGAATTCCCTCTATCGTTGTTGGAGATCACAACTACGGTGAAGGTTCTTCACGTGAGCACGCAGCTATGCAACCGCGTCACTTGGGTGTTCGTGCGATACTTGTGAAAAGCTTCGCTCGTATTCACGAAACAAACTTGAAGAAGCAAGGAATGTTGGCACTCACTTTCTCGAATGAAGCCGACTACGATAAAATTCAAGAAAACGATAAAATCAATTTCGTTGACTTGGTGAATTTCACTGCTGGAAAGCCCTTGACTTTGGAATTGGCTCACGAAGACGGATCGAAAGAAAACATTTTTGTAAATCACACTTACAACGACCAACAAATAGAATGGTTCAAAGCGGGTGGCGCATTGAACCTAATAAGAAAATCACTTTAGTAATAAAAAAGGACTTGTTCAAGTCCTTTTTTTTAATCTTCGCATTATGAAAAATCTATTGTATCTCTTTCTTGCTTTAACGTTCTTCGCATGCGGGAATGCAACTCCAAATGCTGAAGCTACTCCAGCCGCAACTACCAATACCGTTGTAGACGGAACAAACAAAACGGAAGCAGTTTTTTCAATAAGCGGAATGACTTGCGCTGCCGGATGTGGCGGAAAAATTCAGAAAGAACTTCAAAATTTAAACGGAGTAGTTACTACCTCTTTAGACTTCGTTGAAGATCGCGATGTGAATGTGGTGAAAGTGGAATTCGATCCAAATGTGGTAAAGGAAACGGACATGACGAATATCGTAAACACCATTGCCGATGGTCAATATCACGTTGTGAAAGCTGAAATAATTTCGCACAAAGCTTCATAATGTCAACCCTTCAAAAAACAAAAAAAAGACTCAATACAGCAGGTAAAGTTGGTGTAGTCTGCATGTTTTTAATCATCATTGCAGGCAGCTTTGTTCGCATTACGGGAAGCGGAATGGGTTGTCCAGACTGGCCGAAATGTTTTGGCTATTACATTCCTCCAACAGATATTTCAACCGTGCAATTGGAAGACGGAAGATCCTATTCAAAAGGACAAATGGTTATTTACCACGACACTCTTTGGATTGCAGAAAATGAATTTCAATACACTTCTGAATTTTGGAAAACCAATTCCGGAAGTGAAGCAGCTTTAAAAGTATATCCCAAACATCAGTACGCGGAATTCAATGCCTTCCACACTTGGACGGAATACATTAACCGTCTATTAACCGGGCTGCTTGGATTACCTATTTTAGTTATGACATTCCTTGCTATGTTGTATTATAAAAGATCAAATGACTATTGGCCCGTTATCTATTCAGTTTTCGCAATTGTCATGATTCTTTTTGAAGCATGGTTGGGGAAAATGGTGGTAGATAAAAATCTAAATACCTCTACGATTACTTTACACATGGTTGGCTCGTTAGGTATTCTGCTCAGCTTATTATTCCTTATTCGACGGACCAACGAAAAAGCCAATTACACGATCCCTGTTGTTCTTCGTAAAGCACTCTCCTTTTTCTTTATCATTCACCTTGTTCAACTCCTACTTGGAACACAGGTCAGGGAATCTGTTGATTTACTTCTTGAAAATGGAATTGGAAGAAATATTCTTATCGATAATTTACCTGTTGGATTTAAAATACACCGAAGCTTTTCCATCTTAATTGTTATTTTGGCAACGATGATGTATTTTCAATACAAGCGTTTGGAGATAAAACCAAGAAAATTCACATACTTGTTTGCCGTACTTGGACTCGAAGTACTATTCGGTGTAGGCCTCGCCTATCTTGGCTTACCTAAAGTTCTTCAACCACTTCATTTACTTTTTTCCATTCTGCTTTTCGCTTTAAGCGGAATGTTATTATTGGAATCTAAAAAGAAATAAACACTCCATTTAGTTTTTAACATTCTCTAATTTACTTTGGTCGACGTTTATCTTTGACCCTTGCTATTAGGAAATGAAAGGTATATTCTTTTTGCTTTGGTTAACTTTTTATTGCTTGGTTTCAAGCGCTCAGGAAAGTGTGCCGATACGTTTGAAGCAATTGAAACCCAATCGCGAGCTAACTAATTTCCTAAGGCTAGATTCTCTTCAACAAACCAAGCCCAACGTCAATTACGAACTTATTACTTCTCAAGGAAAATGGTATGCCATTGGGAATGGCGACGGACAAGTTTTTATTTTCGATAACGGATATTGGAAACGAATAGATAAAACACGACTTGAGGGATACCATTACCAAGCATTTCTCTTCGATTGCAACGGAAGCTTAATGAAATATGGTGGATACGGATTCTGGAGGAATCACGGCATGTTCGTTATCTTCAATGAGGCCATTGGTGATTGGCAAATTAAACCCAGCAATAGAGATATTCCTTTTTGTGGAAACCTAGCCTACTTCAGCAGAAAAGAAAATGCCCTTTTCACATTTGGTAATTTCATCTACGATCAATCGATGAGCGAAGAGAAAAAATTTCTCGACAGTCTGTATCGAATTGATTTGATTACCATGCAATGGGACAATCTGGGGAAACTGAATAGCACATTCATAGATAAGTATCATCTACATTATCGATTAAACACTCTATCTGGAAATTCAGGATGTTTTGTCTTACCCATTAGTACAGATTCAACAGCACTATTTTTAGATTTCGAAACGAAAAAATACAGCGTATATAATTCAAAAAACAATTCAAGACTCTTTCATTTTTTTCGAGAATTACCCCCAAATCAGCAACTGTATTCAGATAGCTACGGTTTGAAAATTCTTTCTAACGACTCAATCGTAATTTTCGACTCCATTTCTTGGGAGGCTGCCTTAGATCAACCCATAGAAACTTCAAATTTAATCGATGGAAATGCCCCCACAATTGCATTCAAATATTCACTTCTATTGGGCGGTATTGGTCTAGTCTTCGGAATTCTCGTTTTGTTCTATTTATACAAACGAAAAAAATCTAAATCGAATAGTATCACTGCGCCAACCGCTCAGTCCTTTTCATCAACCCTCGATCTTTCTATTTCTAACACCATCGTGTTTCAAGGAGCCATGTACCCCATTGATTCTGCAGATTATTTAGTGATTCAAAAACTGGCTAAAGAAGATGCAACAACAATTGATTTAAATGAATGGTTAGGTCTGGAAAACAAACAGCCCGAAAATCAGAAGAAACAACGGGCAGAGTGGATCAGACGCATGAATTCGTTCTTTTACACAATCGGCTTCACAGAGGAAGCTTTCATAAGAGAAAGAATAGAAACGGATAAACGCATGTTCGTATACAAAATGAACATTATCCTTAAACAAAATACAGATGTGCCACTTCCATTATCTGAAAAATAGGTGAGGAAAAAGTCTGCTAATGCTATTCTAGACTCCTCAACACCAAAACTTTACGACTGAAAAATAGGTGAAAACTCGTTCACCCACCCAATTCACTCGATTTCTTTAGCTAAAGCCTTTCCATAACGATTCATTTGTAAAAATTCTTTTTGAAATGAATCGCGTCCTAGAAATTAAACATTGGCTTCAAGAGGGTAACCTTTACAGAGCGGAAAAGGCGATTCAAAACTGTAGCAATGACCTCAAACCCCATGAAAAAGAAGAATTTGAAAAACTCTTATCAGAAATCAGTGTTCGCCATTACAGACTGCTTGCCGGCAAAGCGGTGATTTCAAAGGACGAGAACCTGCTATTGATTTGTATAGAAAAACTGAAAGAAAAAAACGCACCCGTAGAAGGTCTTCAAAATTGTTTAGAACAAATCATTTCCCAACGAAAGAAAATCCGATTTCAAAAATTACTTCTGATTATTTCTGGATTAATCGCCCTAGCAAGTTTCGTTTGGTTTTTTATAGATTAATCTATTTTCTTGGAAGTATCGAGAAGCGTATCCATTCCCATCATTTGCTTCATAACCTTCTGCATTCCATCTGGCGAGCCGTCTAAGAATAAGACATTTCCTTTTCCGTATTCCGCAAAGTTCTTAATGGCTTCGGTCCACATGGAAAACATGATCATAGACGTATCGAGGTTTGCCTGCTGCATCTCTCTAGCCGCGTTCTGCATACCCTTAGCCACCTCTTCTCTGAACAACGCCACCCCTTGACCTCTCAACTGAGCAGCCTCTCTTTCCGCTTGTGCAGCAATCTTAATCGCATTTCCATCTGCCTCAGCCGCCTTAGTCTTGGTAATCAATAATGCTTGACCTTCGTTCTCGGCAGCAGCCTTTAAATTGCTAGAAGCCACAACCTGACTCATAGAACGCATTACGGCTTCATCAAAGGTGATGTCGTTAATCTGAAGGTCGTGCAAATGATAACCCCACTCTTCAATAACATTATCTATCTGTTCTTTTACATGATCAATGATTTCATTGCGAAGTGACAATACTTCAGCTTGCTTTTTTGTGGCTACAAACGCACGAATATTTCCTTCAATGGTTCGAATAAGGGCTTGCATCAAACTCTTTTCATCTATGAACTTGAAGGCCACGTTCTTTACACAGTCTTCGTTGTCGCTTTGAACAGAAAACAAAAGCATACTTTTGAAATAAACATTCGCCTGGTCAATGGTTACCGCCTGAAACTCCAATTCCACCGAACGATTCTGAGTTGAAATACGCTTGAAAATGGTTTCAACGAATGGAATCAATAAATTCAATCCTGGACGAATTACTCGACGGTATTTCCCGAAAACAGTAACTACCGCTACATTTCCTTGCTGTACCGTTTTCATTCCAGAGAAAATAAGCAAAGCAATAATGGCTAATACAATGTAAAGTGGCATGGTGGTTTTTTTACGAATGTATCCATTCTATCCGTACAAAAATTAGAAATGAGAAAATTCATCCTAAAAACGTGTAATTTTGAGCATGCAGAATTCCGAACTACTCAACGCAGAAGAAATAGAGCAGAAGCTCATTCGCATGGCCTACGAAATTGCCGAGCGTCATTACAATGAAAAGAACATTGTTTTTATTGGAATAGAAGACAACGGTGCTGCTGTTTCGAACAGATTGTTTGAATTGGTTAAGGAAATCGTTTCTATTCCTTGCGAAATAAGCAGTATTCAACTTTTAAAAGACCATCCCTTTGGAAGCGCAAAACTTTCAACTCCGCTATCTTTAAAAAACAAATGCGTTGTGCTTATAGATGACGTGTTCAACTCTGGAAAAACACTCATGCATGCCGCATCTTTTCTTGCAGCACAAGAAATTCATCGATTAACAACAGCGGTATTGGTTGAAAGAAAGCACCGTAGATTTCCAATCAAAGCAGATTTTGTTGGATTGAAATTATCGACGACCTTGAAAGAACATGTGACCGTAAATATGGACGGAAAAAAATCTTCGGTAACGATTCTTTAATTTATTTCGAACGAGAAATTTAACATGTAGTTTCTTCCCGCTTGCGGATAATAAAAACGCTCTGTAATCGTGTTACCGTAAATGTATGAATACGCATATCCGTTACTCGCATACATTCGATTCAAAACATTATTCGCCCAAAAAGTTATCTTCACTGAAGGCTTCGGACCGTATTTCGAATCCCATTGAATACCGAAATCTGAAACTGCAAAAGCGGTAATCACAGCCGTGCTACTTCCTGTATTGTCTAGGTGCTGTTTTCCAACAAACTTTTCATTGAACAACAGATACAATTGCTTTCTAACCGGCTTCATGGTCATGCGCCATCCGTGAGGAAAAACCTGATATTCCGCCGTTAAACCAGCAACAAAATTCGGACTGAAAGCGATGTTGGTCCTTCCGCGCGCAATCACTTCTTCAGCATACGTATCGTAGTTGAAAATACGCTCTTGAAAATCAACAATCTTATTCTCACTCAACGTTAGATTAGCCCCTACTCTCAATCTTTGTTTGAAATAAGCCGAAGAACTCAATTCAATTCCTCTTCTGTATGAATGTGCGACATTCGTTCTCAAGGGCGCTCCAACATCGTTCAAAGCGCCTGTAAGCACCAACTGATTGTTGTAGTTCATGTAGTACACATTTACATCGATTGTAGAATTGTAGTCATCTTTGAAATGAAGTCCGGCTTCAAAGTCGGTCATGTATTCGTTCTGTGGAATTTGACCAAAAGGAGCATCAACAAAATCATTTCTATTAGGCTCCTTCCCTGAATGCGCAACTGAAGCGTAAACCGAAACAAACTTTCCAGCAAAATAACGTAGGCCAACTTTTGGATTCAAAAAATTGGTGGTCATGTCTACATCATATTCCCTTTGATCGTTGTCCGTTCCCTTGGTTTTGTAAGAAACATACCTCGCTTGTATATCAGCATTGACAATTAACTTCCTTGGCACAACAGCCCACTCTATTTTCGAAAAAGCATTCGCGTCGTATTTGTCTGATTGCCCAAAATAATATTGATAATCGAGAACAAAAATTAGTGGCGTTCCAGTAGCAATGACTCTTCCATAATGTTGACCACTGTAATGATTCACACCTACTCCTGAAGTGCTCGTGAATTTCCTCTTTCTAATCACATACGAACTTGTCGCCCCGTAAAAGTTATTGTTCAACCATCTTCTTCTTACCAAGTTGGTGAGCGAAAGCGTATCTCCATTTACAATTTGGGGAAGCATGTTGTAGTTCGCGACATCCTGATCTGTTTTGAACTGTTCGAAATACCCTTCTCCATGTGTGAAGTGTAAAGCAGCTCTAAATTCATGCATTGCGCCATTCTTTTTCTTTGAAGAAAAATAATGTGCCTGCGCATGATCTTGTCTGTAATTATCAATTTCGTTTTCGTAGAGATAAGCGTTGTATGTTCTTCCAGAATTCAATAAATTATCGATATCTGCCTGCGATGCACCATTGCGACTTGCAAACGCAAGTATATCGGCTGTGGTTCCGTATAGTTTTTCATACGGCGTTCCGTTCCAAGCCTGATAAGTGTTTTCCTTTCCACCAAAAACAAAAAACGTCAATTCCTTTGAACGAATATGCTCCTTATGTAGTGTAAATTTTCCTTTTGTGAAATAGGAGAATAAATTTGTTTTAGCTCGATCTATGTATCCTTCGGATTCAATACGACTAACGCGAATATTGTACTCAAAATTAGGTCTCGCCTTGTTTCCTATTTCAAACATAAATTTGTTGCTACCAAAAGAACCTCCACCCGTATTAATTCGAACAAAATTTCGCTCTAAATCTGTGTCGGTATCTAAGTGAATGCTTCCACCGAAAGATCCCGTTCCGTTCGCCGAAGTTCCTATTCCTCGTTGAATTTGAATGTTCGAACTGGAAGAGGCTAAGTCGGGTGTGTTCACCCAGAACACTTGCTGACTCTCGGGGTCGTTCAACGGCACTCCGTTTATGGAAACGTTCACGCGCGTGGGATCACTTCCGCGGATCCACAAACCCGTGTATCCAATTCCATTTCCTGCATCGGAAGTAACAGTTAATGAAGGTGTGAAACGCAATAAGAATGGCAAATCCACACCTGTGTTAATTTTATCAATATCCATTGGCTTCAGATTCGTTAACGCGAATGGCGCATCATTTTCAGCCGACCATACGTCGCGAATACTCAACGGCTCTAGCACAAAAGTTGGAACAATTGTCGTGTCTTTTTTTTCTTGTGCAAATACACTTGACGTAACAAAAAGCGCAACGCTGATAAAAACAATTTTCTTAAACATGTATTTTACTTTGTGCGCACGACAGGGGTTATGGTGCACGTTGTTCATCTTTTCCTTGGCGGCATTACCCGCCCAGGTTCCTCTTGTTCTGAAACAAGAAGGGTCTAATCTCAGCCATTTTTTTTCGAATGGCACCCCTATGAGAACGGCGCAAATATAGAAAGGTATTACCTTAGACAAGTGAAAAAAGGATTGGTATTCAAAACAACAGGAAAATCTTACGACGTTTTAATCGACGGGAAGATTGTGGTCTGTTCGCTTCGCGGAAAAATTAGACTGCAAGGCCTGCGTACTACAAACCCTATTGCCGCCGGAGATTACGTAGATGTTGAAATGGATAGTGACGGCAATGGAAGTATTAACCGCATTCATGACCGCGCCAATTACATCATTCGTAAATCGGTCAACCTTTCGAAAGAAGCGCAGATTATTGCAGCGAATATTACACGTGCTTTCTTGCTTATTACCATTGACCGTCCTCAAACCACGCCTGGATTTATCGACCGTTTTTTAGTCACCGCAGAAGCCTATCGCATTCCCGTTACTTTGATTTTTCACAAGTGGGATATCTACACAGAAGAAGAAAAAGAGAAAGCCATTGACTTGGCTTCGATATACAAAGGCATTGGATATGAGCTGCTGTTTACGAGTATTGAAACAGGACAAGGTTTAGATGAATTGAAGAAGTTAATTGAAACAGGAACATTTTTATTTTCGGGGCACAGTGGAGTTGGAAAATCATCTTTGGTTGGAAAAATTTCAAACAACGAAGACATTCGCATTGGTGAAATCAGCGACTGGAGCGGGAAAGGACAGCACACGACAACGTTTGCTGAAATATTTCCTCTGAGTGACACTTCGTTTTTAATTGACACTCCGGGTATCAAAGGATTTGGCTTAGTGAATTTCGAAGAGGAATTGTTGGGGAATTATTTCCCTGAATTTTTAGAATTATTACCTGCCTGCAAGTTCAACAATTGCAAGCACGTTAACGAGCCCAAGTGCGCTGTGTTAGAGGCATTGAGTGAAGGGGAGATTGCAGAATCGCGCTACATGAGTTACAGATCTATGTTAGAAAGCGAAACAGAAAAATACCGATCATCATGAAATTCCAACTGTTCACAAACGAGCATTTTTTTATTATTGGCTTAACGATTTTCCTCTCACTTTTTTTTATTTGGGTTGGAAGGAAAAACGTCCAAGCGCGCGAAATACTGCGCTGGTTTTTTGGGATACTCTTATTAACGAATATGGTCGTTTATCAGACCTATCGCTATCAAACAGGCCTTTGGGAACTTCAACACGATTTACCCTTAGAGCTTTGCAACCTCGCGAATATCTTAACCGCATTGGCTTTATTACTCAAGCGCAGAGGCATGGCTGAAATTGCGTGGTGTTGGGTTATGACAGGGACGATGAATGGACTCATCACTCCAGACTTCAAGGGCGTGTTTCCGGAAGTACCTTATGTCTCATTTTTCATTGGACATGCGGGATTAATTATAGCTACATCCTTTTTAGTTTTCGGAATGAAATTGTATCCGGAAAAAGGCTCTTGGCTGCGTGTAGTTCTTGCTTCACAGGTTTATTTCGCGCTAGCCTTTTCAGTCAATAAAATCATCGGCAGTAATTACGGATACCTCATGCACAAGCCCGATGGCGGAAGCGCCATGGATTTCTTTGGCCCATATCCGTATTATTTAATTACGCTCGAATGCTTGGGAGCGTTGCTGTTTTTCTTGGTTTTGTTGCCGTTTAGGAGGAAAAAATCATTATGAAAAAAACAATCATCCTCGCTGGTGCGACAGGAAATTTAGGGGGCAAAATAGCAACTGCTTTATTAGCGAAAGGCGCAGAGGTCAGAGCAATAGTTCGACACGAAACTGATGCGATAAAAATAAAAAACTTAGAAGAAAAAGGTGTCTTAGTCTTTCAAGTTGATACGCGTAACAAATCTGAAATTTCAAAACATTGCGCAGGTGCACACTGTATGGTTTCTGCGTTAGCTGGATTAAGAGAAACAGTTTTAGATGCTCAAAAAGTATTTTTAGACGCAGCCATAGAAGCTGGAGTCCCAAGATTTATTCCAAGTGACTATTCAAGTGATTTTACAAATCTCGTACAAGGAAAAAATAGAAATTTAGATTTCAGAAGAGAGTTTCATACGTATCTCGATTCAAAACCCATTCAAGCAACGACTATTTTTAACGGTCCATTTATGGATTTGTTAACCACCGACATGCCATTGATACTTTTTAAACAAAAACGAATTCTGTGCTGGGGAAATCCAGATCAAATTGTAGAGTTCACCACAACCTTTAACGTGGCTGACTTCACCGCTGAAGTGGCCCTCGACGATAACACTCCAAGATTTTTACGAATTGCCGGTGACAGACTTTCTTGCAACGACTTTGTGAAACAACTTTCAGAAATCACCAACGAAAAATATAAATTATTCAGACCTGGAGGTATTGGTCTTCTGAATACTGTTATCGCATTAACACGATTCTTTTCACCCTCTAAAAATGAACTTTATCCAGCGTGGCAAGGAATGCAATACATGCGAGACATGATGGAAGGTAGAATCATATTTAAGGAATACGCCAACGACAGATATTCAAACATCCAATGGACGTCTGTTAAAGAATTTTTATTTCAAGATAAAATAGACGCGAAGTAGACTAAACAGGAAGTACTGGTTTAATTTGAATTCAACATTAATTCCAACTCGGAATTAATCCGCGTAATCCCATATCAACAACCGATTCACCTGCGCCCGGTTCCCACTTTCCATCTGAATTGGTGTCTATCCATTCAAAGCTTTTGTTGGTAGACAAGGAAAGCGTTACATAAATATCTTCTGTCTCGTTTCCTGTAATAACCAAGGGTGAAGAAAACCCTCCGGTTACTACGCAACTTCCTTGTGGAATGGGAGAGGTTGCAAATATCGGATTCGGAACTGTGGTTGCACCCGGAGGCGCTTGTCCTGAAGTAACATATGGAGTTCCAAATACACTCGTCTCAAATCCCCAATAGCCTTGCAGCACATCGTTGTTCACGGCAACGGATTGCGTGTTGATTAAGTAGTTCGTGATGTAGGTGTTGAAACCAACAAAGCTCGCCACACGTCCCGTTAAATCGAATCCATTCGCCAATAAATTCACATCGAAATTCTGATACAACAACGAAGCACGAACGTATTCATACGTACCCGGAGTAAATGAACTAATAGGC
>JBEIFO010000031.1:0-12983 GCA_040382375.1 Crocinitomicaceae bacterium | reverse complement strand
TCTTTAAGATCGTAATCTTTTCCAATAACAACTGGAGATTTTCCACCTAGCTCTAGGGTAATGCTCGTTAGGTTTTTAGCAGCAGCAGCCATCACCAATTTTCCAACAGCTGGAGAACCAGTAAAGAAAATATGGTTGAAGGGAAGCTCAATCAATTGCGCGGCAACGGCGCCGTCTCCCAATACCACCGACACTTCTTTCGGAAGGAAGGTGTCCTCAATAAATTCTTTTAGTGCTTGACTAACTGTTGGTGTGAGTTCGGAAGGTTTGATTACCGAGGTGTTCCCTGCTGCAAGACAAGATATAAGCGGAGTGAGAGTTAATTGAACGGGATAGTTCCAAGGAGAGAGAATGAGACAGACACCTTTCGATTCAACCTGTATTTTATTGCGCGCAAATGGATTTGCGAGGCTCATTCCAGGATAACTAATAGCCATCCATTCGTGAAGTTCTTTTCTTACAGCTTTCAATTCAGCGAAAATGAGAGAGAATTCCATAATGGAAGATTCGAAGGCGTGCTTGTTTAAGTCGATCATTAAAGCTTGCGTTAATGCCGGCTCGTGTTTATGCAATCCTTTTTCAAATCTGTTGAGCACTTCTAAACGCTCGGAAAGGCTACTGTTTTTATAAAGTAACGCATGCTTTTTATGCAGCTCGAAAGTTTCCATGTTCAACATAATTGTGTGCTATTCGTGTTCGTGTTCGGCTGGTTCATCTATGATTTCCTCTTCCTTCAAATACCAATCTTTTAAATTCGGCTGGCCTGCTTCTGCCCACGCGCTTAACCAAAGGCTTCCAAGCGAATAAACAGCTGAACGCATTCTTCGTTCAATCTGTCCATTTAAAAGTTTGCTATAGGCCTCTGAGAATTCTCTCGAATAGGTTCGTACTTCAATATTGTTTCGCACTTCAAATGCATATTTTTTATCGGAAGGAAATTGTTCGGTTAATTGCGCTTCAAACTTCAACACAGAATCTACTGCTGCGTAACTTTCTTTGAGTCTCTCCCAAATGAAATGTTGCGGGGCGGAAATGTATTCGGCTTGCCCAACAAAGAAATCGTATTGCGGAAATTGAATTTCAGGAACGCGACTTTCCCAAAAACCGTGAATGCCTTTTTGATTGGTCTTTTGTCCGTTGTAGTTGGAAGTAGAATGAAGCGGCACATGCACGTCGCCCACGTAATGACCTATCTCTGCGGAAAGTCGAAGAACACGATTCACATCCTTTTCTTTAAATGCAATCACCAATTTTGAATAAACGAAATACAAATTCCAAGGGACAATGCCGTGTGCGCGAAGACTGTCTTCTCCATATTTCGAAACAGCATCGTTCCATCGCTCAGGTAAATTCTCAAAGGGAGAAGAAGAATTTTCCGTTAAATAACGATCAACATCGAGGAAGTGACATTCTGCTTCACCTTTCACGCTGTATCTTCTTTTGTCTGGATCTACACTGTGATCTATTAAATAGTTCATGTTGTATTTATAGAATCCGAAAAGTTCTGGGGGAAGAGTATAGATAGCGAGTTCGTTAATTTTCTTATGTCCGAAGAATCCCCAGTCTAAACAGATGGGTGGTTCAGGTTCAATAGAAAAAGCATGTAAAGGAATACAAAGCACCAATAAGATTAGGGTCTTTGTTTTCATGTCGAAGGTATTACGCGTTGTCTATTTCTAGTTTCACCAACCTTCCATCACGCAGAATGGGAATGCATGGCACCGTATCTAACGTCAGACAATACTTCACATCCTTCTGAATTTTCAACTTCATCAAGCGCTTGCGATGCGAACTTGCGCGAAGGAAGCTGTAAAAATTATCGCGCGCTGAGCGGTATAAAAATTTAGCAGAGATGGTGCTGTCTTCGTTCGAAACGAATTTGCGAGTTTCTAAAAGTATGTCAGCAATGGCTCCCGCGCAGATGGTGTCTTCGAGATTCATTTTTTCCTTCCATCCGGAAGCGAGAATCAACACGTTTTTATTTTGAGCAATAAGCCAGTCGCTGAGGTAAGTAAGGTTGTTCAAACAACCGATTACAACAATGCTTTTGTCTTTTGCCACTTCAATGGCGTTGGTTCCGTTAGTAGTTGTAAGAACAACTGTTTTTCCAACTAAATCTGGATTCATGAAGGCGTATGGGGAGTTTCCAAAGTCGAAACCTTCCACCACTTGACCGTCTCTTTCAGCAGCCGTGATGTATCCTTTCGATTTATAGTCAACGGCTTTTTCAACCGAATTAATAGGAATGATTTCTTTTATTCCGCAGTGAAGGCCTGTCGTAATGGCACTCGTAGCGCGCAACACGTCAATAACAACAACAATATCAAAGCCATTGTCGTACAACGGGAAGTGACTTGGTGCATAACAAACTTCAACAATCTTTCTTTCGCTTAGTGCAGGCATAGGGTAGGTTCTAAAAGTCTAAATTTAGGAAAAGAAAAGGAAAGCGGCGAATTTGTTTATGCCATAACTAACTTCGCAACCTAATTAGAACCCATGCGTGTAAACAAATTCATAAGTGAATCGGGACTTTGTAGCCGAAGAGAAGCCGACAAGTTTATTGAACGCGGTCTTGTTACAATTAATGGAAAGAAGATTGGACTAGGTGCCGAAGTTGGACCAAGAGACGTGGTGAAAGTGAACGGTCGCGGTCTAAATAGAGAAGAGAAGCAAGATTTGGTTTTGGCTTTCAACAAGCCGATGGGCGTTGTTTCTACGACAGATAAAGTAGAGAAGAACAACATCATTGATTATATAAGCTACAGCGAACGAATTTTTCCGATTGGAAGATTAGACAAGGATTCTCAAGGACTTATTCTTTTGACAAATAATGGTGACTTGGTGAACAAAATTCTTCGCGCAGGAAACAAGAACGAAAAGGAATACATTGTTAGCGTAGATCGTCCGTTGTTCGCTGACTTCGCAGAGAAGATGAGTCAAGGTGTTCCTATTCTAGGCGTTCAAACTCGCCGATGCAAAGTTGTAGTTGAAACTCCTTTTGTATTTCGAATTACACTTATACAAGGACTGAACAGACAGATTCGAAGAATGTGTGAACACTTTGGATACACAGTTACAAAGTTAGAGCGTTGCAGAATCATGCACATTGGCATACAAGGACTTCAGGTGGGTGAATTCCGACCTTTGGAAGAAGATGAGATGAGGCTGTTGAATAAGTATCTTGAAAAGTCGAAATCAGAAGCTCCGGAGAAGAAAGCTTCGAGCGATCCAGACAAGCCTAAGCCGAAACCAAAACCGAAGCCGAAGCCAAGAACAAGTTCTTCTGCATCTTCGCCTTCGTCTTCGAAACCAAGATTTAAAGCCGGTAGTAAGTCTCATGCTAAACCTGGAGAACGCACGTTTCGTAACGGACCTAGCAAGGGCAGTAGCAGTCGCGGAAATTCAGGGAAGAGTAGCAGAGGGGGAGCGAAAAGAACGGGCAGATAGAACTTAGTGTAAAAATTACACTAAGTAATTCGTTCGTCTTGTTTATCTTTGTTGGAAATACAATTTCCTATGGCAAACATTGCTCACATTCATGCAAGACAAATTCTCGATTCGAGAGGTAATCCAACAATTGAAGTCGATGTAATAACAGATCAAGGTACTGTTGGTCGCGCTGCTGTTCCTTCAGGAGCAAGCACGGGCATGCACGAGGCGGTTGAGCTTCGCGATGGTGATCAAACGCAATATCTGGGCAAAGGTGTTATGCGTGCTGTTCAAAATGTCAATGAAGTTTTGAATAAGGAATTAGAGGGAGCTTCAGTTTTTGAACAGAACCTCATTGATATGGCTATGTGCGCAATTGATGGAACAGACAACAAAAGTGTTTTAGGCGCGAACGCTATATTAGGTGTGTCGTTGGCGGTTGCGAAAGCGGCTGCAGAAACTTCTGGATTAAGTCTCTATAGATATATAGGTGGAGTGAGTGCAAATACACTTCCAGTTCCTATGATGAACATTATTAACGGAGGGGCACATGCCGACAACAAAGTAGATGTTCAAGAATTCATGATCCTTCCAGTAGGTGCTGAAACATTCAGTCAAGCCTTGCGCATGGGAGCTGAAGTGTTTCATCACCTAAAAGCTGTTTTGAAAAAACAAGGTCACATGACGAATGTAGGCGACGAGGGCGGATTCGCTCCGAACTTCAACAGTAACGAAGAAGCACTTCAAACCATTATGCAGGCAATTGAAGCTTCTGGATACAAAGCAGGAGAAGATATCATGTTGGGATTGGATTGCGCTTCAACAGAGTTCTACAATCCAGAAACGAAATTGTATCACTTGGAATCAACTGGGGAACACTTAACGAGTTCTCAAATGGTAGATTATTGGGCTGATTGGACAAGACGTTATCCGATTGTGTCAATTGAAGATGGATGTTCAGAAGATGATTGGGATGGTTGGAAGTTGATGACTGAAAAGTTAGGAGATACAACTCAGTTGGTAGGCGATGATTTGTTCGTTACAAATGTGAATCGTCTTTCTCGTGGAATTGAAGAAGGTATTGCAAACAGTATACTGGTTAAGGTGAATCAAATTGGCTCGTTAACTGAAACCATTGACGCCGTGAACATGGCTCACAGAGCGGGATATACATCGGTTATGTCGCACAGAAGCGGTGAGACAGAAGATACAACAATTGCGGATTTAGCAGTGGCTTTGAATACAGGGCAGATCAAAACTGGTTCAGCTTCACGCTCTGATCGTATTGCTAAGTATAATCAACTTTTACGTATTGAAGAGGAGTTGGGAAAGATGGCTTATTTTCCAGGAAAGAGCATCTTACGATAGAAGATTTTTCAGGTGTTTTGAAAAGGAGAACTTCGGTTCTCCTTTTTGTTTTGAATGAAATGAACAATTTGATTTTTGTTAAGAGTGTGGTTAAGCAACAGGTGTACAATTAAAACAAATCCGTGGCAGTAGCCTTAAAGGCAATAGAGTATTACGATACCATATCGGTGGGACGAATTGTAAGCAGTGAACTGAGTCTTTATCGTCTCATTAGCGGTGCATTTGGAGCTTTTAGGAAAGATGCGATTGATAAAATTGGGGGGGTGTTGGGCCGTGGATGGATGGTGATATTTCCGTGAAGTTGAAGAAAATGGGATGCAAAATAAAGTTTGAGCCCGCTGAGTTCGCGCGCAGCTAAAGCGTTGCGTATTTAACAGCTCTATTGATTCAATTCAGGATAACGATTGAGCATATCATCTTTCTTCTTTTTCGATGTATTTATGGAATAAGAGAATCGTTTTTTGCCGTCTTCAAAACGCTTGTTCTCATCCTTTACATTTTTTATTAGTTCAGTGAAAACATCATCAGAAGTGCTAACGGTCATAATATTTAACTTGTATTCGAAGAAGTACCACGTTGCTCCGTCTATTTCAATGTAAAGTCTGAAAATATCGCCGGAACGCTTTTTCTCTATTTCAATGAGACCTTTGGTGTATTTGAATATTTGCTTTTTTCCCATGGATGCAATCCCGATTGGTCCACTGGTGGTAAAGGTTTCCTCTTTATCGTGCCAGATCCATTTTAAATCGCCGAAATAGAAAAGTTGTTGTAATTCTTCCGGTAACCTTTTTAATTCACCATCAAGAGCCATATCGGCAATTACTTTGTCCGATTTTTCTTCGCCTAAAAATTCAATCAAACTCTTTTCAAATTGGGTTTTTGTTAAATCAATAGGGTCCAGGTTAGCATTACTTAGTTTTTCAGCGATATGTTTTTGTGCACCCTCATCAAACGGGAAATTAAGCAAGGTGGTGCTTTGAGCATTTAGAACGGAATCTGCTGTTTGAAAACGAACCGATCCAACAGATTTCATGGACATCATGCCCAGATCTATATTGAAATCCATTATACCGTCACCTGCCAATTCGCAGGTTATGGTATTCAATCCTAAAAGTTGTCCAGGTAATTTAGGCTGACGAATTTTTTCTTTGGAGCCAATAAAGTAAGTCTTTTTAGTTTTGTCGTAGTACAAGAACCCTGAAGATTCAATTAAGCCGCGGTCGTTCTTAAATGATTTAGCACTTAAAAAGCCAGGGTAAATTTTCATTGGAAGTTCATCTTTAATAATAACACCAACCCCGAGTTTGGACATTGCCATGTCGCGCAAAGTGCTGTCAATGGGGATGTAAATCTCTAGCGGATTTATTTCTGATTTGAATTTATAGAACGTGCGCGAAATACTGTTACAGTTATGTAAAATACGCACTCCTCCATGGAAGGTAAGATTCGGATTGCTCGCGTGTAATTCGAATTTTCCATAATATTCAAATGCAGGGGACAAGAAGAATTGATCTTTCTCTGCAATCTCTCCGTAGGCAACAGTTTGGTAAGTTGAGTCGAGACGGAAATTACTTACATGTATTTTTTGCTCTTTTTTATTTTCATCCTTGTAAATCAAATCGCCATTCCCCTCATATCTTTTTCTCCCATCAATTTTTAAGTTCGCGTTAAAAATCTTGTGGTGTTGTGTCACGAAATTACTGATTACCTGAGCTCGCGTTAGCTGACGCATATTGGCCCATTTTTCAATAACAACATAGTTGCTGTCCGGCTGAACTTTTGAATCAGCTACAATTATGTATTCTATTTTTCTACAAGTTAGAAGTGTGTTTTTTATGTCATACTTGGCAAACGGAGAGAGGAAGTTCAAACTGTCCTGCTTGGGATCAATGGAGTAAAAGTTGCTCCGTTTTTTTTCAGCATCGGTATCAATAACTAAATCACTAGACGCCTTTCTGTTTGAAGATAATTCCATTTCAGATTTATCCATGAACCAAGTGAATTGATCCATATAGCAGATGTAAAAATTGGAAGGGAATTCAATTTTAGTTTCGCCGCTGTTGCTTTTAAAAATTCCTTTTCTCGCGTCGAAGTCAACTTCTGCAGCTACGTTGTCTGTTTTAAATGCAAGTGTAATATCTTCTGCGTTTGATTTCAGCTGAAATTGTGCGGTATCGGCAAGAATTTTACGCTGTTTGAATTTAAAGTTTTTTGAAGAAAGTTTCGCCCCAACGAAATCGGCAGCTCCGTTTCCACTCATACCCGTGGGTTCTAAGTTCATGGTTCCCTTGAAAATAGCTTCTTTCGCAAAACAATCAATAGGATTTTCGTTAGTTGTAATCCTCAGCTTGCTTTTTTGAGGTAAGTAGGATAATTCAATTTTACTCGATGTTGCATCGGGGACATTCGCTTTTTTATTGCTTTCGTTAGTAAAGGTTGAAGCGGTTCCAAATACTTCGTTTGGCACATAGGTAAAGGCGTCAGATGTTGACGTAGACGTGAGGTAATTCAAGATGCCTTTCGCCTTTAATCCGGAATTGTTGAGCGTTAAATCTCCAATGGAAGTTGCTTTCCCACCATAAGCAGCATAGCCGCTTTCGCCTGTGTTAACATGGAAACCTAAGCTGAAATCATCCATAAGCACAAGCGGTTCTTTTATGTCGGGAAATATTCCTCCGCTAATAAGAGTTCCTGTAAACTTGAGATTTTTGTTTTTGAAATTATCAAGAGAATCCAATGTGAAAGGGTCCACCTCATAATAAAAGCTATCTTTTTTATATGCCCCTTTTTGAATAGTGTGCTGATTCCAATATACGTTGGAGCTCTTATCACAAGTGAGTCTGGGGTAGATTGGATAATCTTTACTGTGGTAACCACTTTTATTCGTTGGGTGGTCAATTTCTAGTGTGCCTGATAGACCTGTAAGCACATTCTTGACTCTTATTTTCGGGTAATTCCCTAAATTATCGGGAACACCTTCCAAATCATCAATATAAATTACGCACGAATCAACTTCGGTCATTTCAAATTTAAACTGGTCGTAAATAAAATTGTATTTAGCACCAAGTAACTCAAAGTTTCCCGTGTTAAGCCTTCCACTAAAACTGAAATCACGGTCTTTGTGCAATAAGACTTCCCCATCATTCGGATATAAAAACACCTGCTGGGAATCACTTAAAAGGACATAGTTAACCCCCTTAATTAAGATGTCCTTATCCAAAAGACTCAAGCGGGCGTTTTCAGCACGGGTTACTTCTGATATGAATTGAATGGCGTCATAGTCCGAGGACCCTGCAATGTTTTGCACGTGCTTAAATAACTTGTCAAGAACCACAATGTTTCGGGTATCGATGTCATAATGTATATAACCCTTGTTGGTAAGATCAATTAACAATGGAATCCATTGCTCTACGCCGGTATGGGCTTGTTTGGCAAAATCAATGGCATTGAAGAAATTGGATTGCATGGCTTCACTCGTTCGTTTCAGAATATAAACGGGATGGTCGGTTGAAATTCCTCCCAATTTTGAAAATCTTTTCTGTTTGAAGTAATCGATAGACTCAAAATCGGCGAATCCACCAGATGTTGAGCCAAACGACCCAAAACTCATAAAGGGTGCATCTATATTCCATTTTAAAGTTTCGAAGTACATTTCAACTTCGTGGTAGGTGTTCTCAAATGGAGAGGGCGAAATTCCTTCTTCGGTTCTGGATAATTCTAAATCCCTTGTCTTTTTGACAAAAAGAAAAAACAAATCTGGATGGCAAATACTGTCTGAATCTAAACGTATTTTAATGGATGTGTGAGCCCCTTTAATGCGGTCTGGACGAATTTCGAATCGTCTACTTTCGGCGGTTAATAACGGCTTCTTTTCTCGGTAAAAAGTAATTCTGGCGGGCTCTTCTGCCGTGCCTGTTCCTTCCAGTTTTTTTCCAGACATTTTAAATCCTCCCTCGTAATCAACATTGGGAACTATATTTTTAATTTCTAATCGCTTGAAATATGATTCAAACATGGGGTAGTCTGTGTTGTCTTCATTCTTATTAGACATGACTCTTTCCGTAAGCTTCCCCTTAAGCGGCTGATCAAAGAACTCGTTGTAGAATAGAACACTGTCTATGGCATAACTACTTTCCTTAATTCGTATGCTGTATTTGCCAACCGCGGCGTAAGTTTTATTCGGATCGTAGCCCGCTCTTTGCCAAGTTACTTTACCTCGGTTCCCAAAAAATTTCTCTAGGGTAGGGAAATAATTTCCAGACGTCTCGTATATCGCTGTGCTATCTCCTCTACTGTAACACTTTAAGTTTAACGACGAGAATTCAATGCGGGGTAAAGAATCAAATGCGAAATTGTAACTGGAGTTATCTGTTTTCCAAGCCACACTCTCCGTTTTAAAAAATGTAAAATTTCGAAAAAGGCCAAGACTCGATTCAACAAATTCACTTCCTATTTTTTTTATTTTTTTGTCACTGTAAATACGAATAACGATTTCATTCCAAGCCAACAATTCAGACTCTGACTTTTGTGAAGTTGGAAATAAAATAAAAGCTTGAACGTAATTGTCAATGTCGGGGAACACTTTGAGTTTTGATTCAACCAGCAAGTTCACAGTCTCGCGGAATTTTGTCTTTTGCTCTATTGAATAAACATTTCCCTCCAGCCACATAGGTGAAAGGGTTTTTTCAATGGTTTCCTTTCCGCTGTCTCTTTTAGATTCTTCGAAAAGTTTCGAAAGAACTGAAAGCATTTTCTCATCATTTTCAGGGAGTTTTTCATTTTTCTGGGCGGTTACACCAAGACTAAATAAGATGCTAAAAAAAAGCAGGGATAAATTCTTCATGACTTAGAGACTAGTTTCATTACAAGGTTAACGCATTTTTTCGACGAATCATTTTCTGAGCGGCTCGAAAAAGGCGCATATTTTCAACAACGAGCATCCTGATTATCGTGCCAAGTTCGTAGCAGACTTCGTACCTTTGCACCCTAATCACTTTTGCAATGAACAAAGAGGTATTTATCGTTTCAGCCGTGCGCACTCCAATGGGAAGTTTCGGCGGATCACTTGCTAGCGTTTCAGCTACACAATTGGGTGCTACAGCTATTAAAGGAGCACTAAATAAAATTAACTTGAACCCGGAAGAGGTTCAAGAGGTAATCATGGGTTCGGTTCTTCAAGCCAACCTGGGTCAAGCACCTGCGCGTCAGGCTGCAAAATTCGCAGGACTTTCAGACAAAGTGCAATGCACCACTGTGAATAAAGTATGTGCTTCAGGAATGAAGGCAATCATGATGGCTGCACAAAGCATTCAATGCGGAGATGCAGATGTGGTAGTAGCAGGAGGTATGGAAAGCATGAGTCGCGTTCCTTTTTATTCAGAGAATTTGCGTTGGGGAAATAAATACGGAAATGTGACCATGGTCGACGGTTTGGCGAAAGACGGACTCACCGACGTGTATCACAATTATCCGATGGGAAATGCAGCGGAGCTTTGCGCAAAAGAGTGCAACATCTCTCGCGAAGCACAAGACGAATTCGCTATTGAATCATATAAGCGTTCTGCCGCTGCTTGGGCATCTGGACAATACGCCAATGAAATTGTTCCGGTTGAAGTTGTTGGAAGAAAAGGCGATGTTGTTCTTTTTTCTGAAGACGAAGAATACAAGAACGTGAGTTTCGATAAAATCCCTGGACTTCGTCCGGTATTCGCGAAAGACGGTACTGTTACCGCCGCGAATGCTTCAACCATGAACGACGGTGCTGCTGCGTTAATCTTAATGAGCAGAGAGAAGATGGAAGCGCTTGGATTAACGCCGTTGGCAAAGCTTACCGGCTATGCAGATGCTGAGCAAGCACCGGAGTGGTTCACCACAACACCGTCATTGGCTCTACCAAAAGCAGCTGCAAAAGCAGGTGTGAAGTTGGAAGACCTAGACTTAATTGAATTGAACGAAGCGTTTAGCGTAGTGGGTATAGTGAATACACAAAAAATGAATTTAGATCCAGCGAAGGTGAACGTGAACGGCGGAGCTGTTTCATTGGGTCACCCTCTCGGATGCAGCGGTGCACGTATTGTGGTATCGTTGGTTCACGCATTGAAAAATCGCAATCAGAAATTAGGAGGTGCCGGTATTTGCAACGGTGGCGGCGGAGCAAGCGCTGTTGTTGTTGAAGCGGTATAATTCAAATAAATGAAATTAGATTTTCCAAAGCAAATCACACCGCGCTGGCTTATCTTCTCGATAGACCTTGCGCTGTGTGCTTTTGCCTTTCTTGGCGCTTATCTGATTCGTTTTGAATTTGCTATTCCGAAAAATGAATTGGAGTTAATGGTGCTTTTCGCACCGATATATTTTGTGGTAAGAGCTGTTTCTTTCTTTGTTGGAAAATCTTATTCTGGAATCATTCGTTTCACAAGCACCCAAGATGCTATACGTCTGGGGTTTGTGCTCTTGTTGGGTAGTTTGTCTTTTGTGCTTTTAAACTTCCTACGCAGGGGAATAAACGGAGCGTATTTAGTTCCTCTTTCAATTGTAATATTGGAGTTCCTATTGAGCGGAGCCCTTTTAGTTTTCTTCCGTCTATCAATAAAATTCCTATACATGGAATTAAAAAGTTCGAAAGGAAGTAGAACGAAAGTGGTGCTGTTCGGCGCAGGAGAAGGCGGATTATTGTTGAAAAGAACGCTCGATCGCGATCGTAACTCGGCATTGGAAGTTGTGGCCTTCTTCGACGACAACCAACAAAAAGTTGGGAAGAAATTGGAAGGCGTTGATATCCTAAGCGCAAAGAAACTCGACGATTTCTTGGCTTCTAATCTTATTGAAGAACTCATCATTTCGGTTCCTGAAATAGCCATTGCACGTAAACGTCAATTGGTTGATTTAGCCTTGAAATACAAAGTGGCTTTGAAGCATCTTCCACATGCGAACAACTGGATAAACGGAGAACTCAGCGCAAAGCAATTGCGTGAAGTGAAGTTTGAAGATCTTCTGGGAAGAGACGTGATTCAAATGAGTTCGAACGAGGTGAAAGATATTATTCAAAACAAAGTGGTGCTTGTTACAGGCGCAGCCGGAAGCATTGGTAGCGAATTGGTTCGTCAATGTTTGTTGTTGAATCCAGCGAAAGTCATTGCATGCGATGTAGCAGAGACTCCTATGTTTTTATTGGGAAATGAATTGTCGAAATTCATAGATGAAGGAAAGTTGGAAATGGTTATTGGCGACGTGCGCAACGAATTACGCATGCGACGCATGTTCGAAGCGTTTCAACCTAAAATAGTTTTTCATGCTGCGGCTTATAAGCATGTTCCATTGATGGAAAACAATCCGGCTGAGGCCATTGCAACCAACGTGTTCGGTTCAATGAAGGTATTAGAAATAGCAGCAGAATTTGGCGCTGAACGTTTTGTTATGGTAAGCACCGACAAGGCTGTGAATCCGACCAACGTCATGGGCGCAAGCAAGCGTATTGCGGAAATGATTGTGCAGTCGAAGGACACTTCGCTTATATGCGTAACCACGCGTTTTGGAAATGTATTGGGAAGCAACGGTTCAGTAATTCCAGTATTCAGAAAACAGATTGAAGAGGGCGGACCAGTGACCGTAACGCACCGCGACATTACCCGATTCTTCATGACCATTCCAGAAGCGGTGCAGCTGGTTCTAGAAGCCGGCGCCATGGGGAAGGGAAACGACATCTTCGCTTTCGATATGGGGCAGCAAGTGCGCATTTCTGATTTAGCGGAACAGATGATTCGCTTAAGCGGATTAGAGCCAGGGCAGGATATCGAAATTCAATACACCGGTCTTCGTCCGGGAGAGAAATTATACGAAGAGGTTCTTGCAACCGAAGAGAACACGGTTCCTACGCACAACGAGAAAATCCTTTCGGCTAAAGTGCGCACCGTTGAACCTTCAGAATTGAAAGAGAAATTATCTCGTTTGGAAGAGCAAATGAATCTTCAAAACAACCAAGAAATGGTTCGTGTCATGAAAGAGATTGTTCCTGAATTCAAGAGCAACAACTCAGAGTTTTCGTTGCTCGACAACTAAGAATCATGGCGAGTTACCGCACCGTTTCTTCATCGGCCGATTCATTATACAAAGTAAGCGGAAGCAAGCACATTGGAAAAACTTTTCGTGTTCATTCAGAAAAAGAAGCCAAACAAATCATTCAAAAT
>JBEIFO010000030.1:0-13078 GCA_040382375.1 Crocinitomicaceae bacterium | reverse complement strand
TAAATTACAAGAAGGAATGATGAAATCGGTTGGAACAGCATTGAAAGATGCCGATCTAATTTTGCTCGTTATTGACCTTCTAGACAAAAAAGGACTTCACGAAGAAACCTTCAATCGCTTGAAGAAAATGGAAGTTCCCATCTTCGTTGTTTTGAATAAATTCGACAAAGCAGGAACTGAAAAAGCCAATGAAGCGTTTCAGTTTTGGAATGAAGCATTACCAAATGCGAAAGTGTTCCCTGTATCTGCGTTAGAAAAAATCTACACGAAAGAATTACTCAACGAAATTCTCGCAGTTCTTCCAGAACACCCGGCATTCTTTCCGAAAGATGAAATCTCGGACCGCACACAACGCTTCTTTGTTAGTGAGATTATTCGTGAGAAAATCTTCACCACTTATGATCGAGAAATTCCGTATTCGTGTGAAGTCATGGTGGAAGCCTTTAAAGAAGAGCCTACCATTATTCGCATTTCGGCAGTAATTCTTACTGAACGTGAATCGCAAAAGGCCATCATTATTGGTCATCAAGGTAGTATGTTGAAACGTGTTGGAACCAGCGCCCGCAAAGACATGGAGAGTTTCTTAGGTAAAAAAGTATTCCTTGAAATGTTTGTGAAAGTTGAAAAGTGGAGGAACGACACACGTGCATTGACTCAAATGGGCTATCTCGATTAAGATGTTAGTTTTTCCAAATGCAAAAATAAATTTAGGACTGTTCATCACGGAAAAGCGAACAGACGGATTTCATAATTTGGAGAGTCTATTTCTGCCCATTCCTTTGTGTGATATTTTGGAAGTGACTGTTACTACGGAAGACACATCCTTGGTTTGCACGGGAGAATCTTCTGATATTCCAACCGAGAAAAATATAGTTTACAAAGCTTGGAGGCTGCTTCAAGAGGCCTGCGGGATTGGTCCTGTAAAAATTCATTTGCATAAGATTATTCCGAGTGGGGCAGGCATGGGCGGTGGATCAAGTGACGGGACTTTTATGTTGAAGGCGTTGAATGAATTGTTCAATTTGAATCTGAGCATCGATCGCCTAGAAGAACTTTCGGCCCAATTGGGAAGCGATTGTCCTTTTTTCGTTCAGAACAAAGCAGCTCTCATTTCAGGAAGGGGAGAAGTGGTTAACCCAGTAGATTTTAGTTTAGGTGGAAAATATCTCGAATTGGTTAATCCGAGAATTCACATCTCCACCGCCCAAGCTTTTCAAGGCATTCAGCCACAACCATCGAATTTCGATTGGAAGAAACTTATTGAAAGTCAAGAGTTGAATAAAACGCTTAGTAATGATTTCGAGCCTCAAGTCTTCAAATTATTTCCTGAAATACAAATCATAAAAGAGCGTCTTTTGAATGCCGGTGCGTATTACGCAAGTATGTCGGGCACGGGCAGCACAGTGTATGGCATCTATAACGAAAAGCCTGAAATAGAATGGAGTGAAAAGTACTTTCATCGAACTTTTTTACTTTGAAGGACGTATTTCAGACAAATTGAAATATATTTGTTCATCTCATAACCATGGAAAACAAGAATAATTCTACACCAACCCCTGTGAATCCTCTTCAAGAAGAACTGAATGAGATGAAAGCACAGAATGAAAAACTCGAGCGTGAGTTGTTGGCTCGTGAAGAATTAATGCAAAGTATGTTTTCTCTTTTGGCCGAAAAGAAAAAGTAATTCGCTTTTTTGTTTCAACTTTTCTTCGTTTCTTAGGCTCATAAACCTTAATCAAAATGCGCAAGATATTTTTAGGCCTTTCGTTGTTTTTATCTTTTTCCATTTTTGGACAAAACGATATTGAAAGAAATTTCGACCCTTTGGAAGTAAGACTCTATCAATCTGAAGAGGCCTATCACTCCGACAAACAAATGACTCTATCGAATTCTTCCGTTTGGAAGGCGTTTCAAGGAGCGCATTCTAAATGGACTTCACTCTTTAATGAGAGGACGGGTATGCCGACAAAGGCTTTCGGAAATCCGATTGAAGCAATAGGCTCTACCGATACTGAAAGAGCCACTTCATTTTTGAATGAAATGAATCAGTCGTTTTCTGCTGGAACGATTCTGCTCTCTGCGAGACCAGAAACAAAGACTAGTAAATTCACAAACGTTGTTTTTGATCAGACTTTCAATGGAATGAAAGTTTTATTTAGCAAGGCTTCTGTGAAGTTGGTGAATGGAAAAGTGGTTCAATTCGCATTTGGTGTTCATCCGAATATTCAATTGGAGGACAAGCCTGTCATAGGATTGCAACAAGCGCGATTAGCCGCGTTGCAAGGAATTACTACATCAATTGAAATAATTCGATCAACAGGCGATATTTCAATTTTACCTGTACCTAAGGCAAGTTCATTTGAGTATCGCAAAATCTACGTTGTAACTGTTTCAACGCGCAACTCTCAGAATGTTCCCCAACGTTACCTTACATATATTGACGCACTAACAGGAAAAATATTAATGCGAAAGAACTTGGTTTGCCATGCTGAAGGTGGTCCTAAAAAAACCGGAGGAGAAGAGCTTGTTGTTGATGTTCAGGTTAATGGCGATGTACATATGACCAATCCATACGGAGTAGTTACAAATGAAGGATTGAATAACATTTATGTTACAGTGGGAGGAACTGATTATGCTTCGGATATAAACGGATCTGGAACCTTACCTGTCAACGCAGGAACAAATGCAATTGTAAGACTTGAGGGACCGTGGAGTTCTGTGAATACAAACGGAACAATTCCACAAAAGAATGTAACGCTTCAGGCTGGATTAAACATTATTGATATGAATACAGCTGCTAATGTTCGTGAACTTTCTGCATATAAAAGTGTGAATCGTATTCATGACCATTGCAAAAGTTGGATGCCAACTTTTACAGGAATGGATTTCCAACTTCCAACCAATATCGACTTAACTTCCGGTGATTGTAATGCCTTTTATGATGGCAGTTCAATTAACTTTTATGCTATAGGCAATGGTTGTAACGCGACAAGTCTTTTATCAGACGTCGTATTTCACGAATACGGTCATGGAATTAACGATAACTATTATCAAAGCCAAAGTTCATTTTTTTTCAATGGAGCTGTTGGAGAGGGTTACGCTGATTATTGGGGAATTTCTTTAGGCAACAGCCCAGTTGTAGGTGTTGGTTTCTATACAGACAACGAAGATGGTATAAGAAGATATGATACCGAGCGCAAGGTTTATCCGCAAGATTTAGTTGGTGAAGTGCATGCCGATGGAGAAATAATTATGGGAGCATGGTACGACACGCATTTATTAATGGGCGGAGATTGGAATGCAACAATGCCTTTATTCGTTGAAGCCTATGCTGGTTTGCAAGCTGAAACTGCTGATGGAAACGAAGGAGAAGCATATACTGACATTTTATTAGATGTTTTATTGGCCGATGATAATGATGGAGATATAACCAACGGAACTCCAAATGGGAATGCCATTGTTCAAGGATTCTATTTGCACGGCATTACACTAATCTCTCCAGCTGTCATAAATCACACACCACAAGCTTTTGCAAATCCTATTGTGCCGATTACACTTACAGCTGATTTAGATTTATTCTTTCCATATACGCAGTATTTATCTGATGTAAACTGTCATTATCAAGTGAATAATGCAACGTGGCAAACTGTGGCAATGACCGACGCATCCGGATCTTTTGAAACCACCTTTGATGGTTTCAATCCTGGAACAATTCTTAAATACTATTTCACGGCGAATGATGTTAACGGTTCTGTTGGAACTGTTAATCCTGTAGGTTCGCATCAAGCTTTATTCCCAACACTTCCGCACATAACATTAATTGGTGTAAACGAAGTTGGACGTCACGATTGCGATAACAACGAAGATTGGGGCACATGGCAAACAGGTGTAGCCGGTGACAATGCGACTACGGGAATCTGGTTATTGGAAATTCCAATTCCAAGCACAACTGTTGATGTCGCTCCAGGAACTATTGTTCAAACAGGCGATCAAGTAACTCCGGCGGGTGAGTATTGTTTCTTCACCGGAAACGGAACCATCGGTGGTGGGATTGGTGAAAATGACGTCGATGCAGGAAGAACCACTTTGCAAACCACAACAATTGATCTTTCAAGTTTCACGAATCCTGTGATTAGCTACTACCGCTGGTATACGAACAGCCCTCCAGGTGGAGCAAATCCCGGAGCTGATTATTGGCAGGTAAGAATGAGTAACAACAATGGATCTACTTGGACGTATGTTGAAAATACAAAAACAAGCGATATGCGCTGGAGAAGAAATGCATTCCATGTTAGTGATTACATGACTCCAACTGCACAGATGAAACTTCAGTTTATAGCAAGCGACAGCCTTCGTCCAACAGTGAATCTAAATGGCGGTTCTTTGGTTGAAGGTGCTTTGGACGATTTCATTGTTTATGAAGATGCAATCATAGGTGTTGAAGAGAATATGGTGAATGTATTCAATGTTATTGCTTTCCCAAATCCAACAACAGCATCTACGCGCATTCAATTCCAGCTATCAAAACCAGAGTCAATTGAGATTTTAGTTCTAGACGCCATGGGAAGAACGATCTACACAATTCCGGCTCATGAATATGGAACGCAACAGCAGAACATTTTAATCCCTTCTGAAAAATGGGCGAAAGGAACCTATCAGGTAACACTTCGTCAGAATAGAAAGAACATTGGAACTTACAAGATCATTAAAGAATAAGAAGATGACTTCAAATAGAAAGGCTGGAATTTTTCCAGCCTTTTTTTTATTTCGAGATTTTCTTGACGAAAATGGCAGGATTTCCAGCCCATACTTCGTTTTCAGGAATGTTTGTTCGAACAACACTTCCTGCGCCAATGACAGCGAAATCACCAACAGTAATGCCTTTCATTAAGATTGAATCTGCACCAATAAAAACATATTTCCCTATATGAATAGGGGAGTTCTTGGCATTTGAATCGATATCTATTTTTCGCTGTTCAATGGAAGTTGGATGGAAATCGGTGTCCCAAATTTTACAATTTCCACCAATAATGGTGTGGTCACCAATTGTAATTTCTTCGCGACAACAAATGGTAGAATTTGAAAAACCAACATCTTCACCGATGGTCAATTGGGCATTTTTTCCAATCATAATGGAAGAGGAGGAACCGCTACCTATAATATTCGCGAATCGGTGCGAATTGACTAGAAAGTCTTTACCCAATTTGAAAGTGCCTTTATTCGAAACGAAAAGAAAACCATAACAGTGAACCTTCCAAAAAGCTACACCCTGAAGACTTAACCAAAAGGCGTTAAGGGGCCAGTATAGTATGTACAGTAGTGTCTTCAATTAATGTTTTGCGTTTGCTGAATTTTCAAGATACCATGCATAAACGCGCTCAATTCCTTCTCGTAACGAAACTTGATGTTTGAATCCGAGAGAATGCAATTTCGAGACATCAGTCAATTTGCGCATAGTTCCATCTGGCTTGGTGGAATCGAAATGAAAGTCACCGCTGAATCCAATGACTTGTGCAATTAATTTTGCTAAATCTTCAATTGAAATCTCTTCTCCTGTTCCAATGTTTATGTGTGTGTTCCTAACCTCATCCTTTAAATTGTGAAGATCTGAAAAATTGATATTTTTCATGATGTGAATGCAGGCATTCGCCATATCCTCGGACCACATAAATTCGCGCATGGGCTTACCTGAGCCCCAAATATTAACTCCGAACTCGCTTACTCCAATTGATTTTAAATTTTGAAGAGCTACTGAAAAGTCTGTTTCATTTAAATCAGCTAGAATCGCTTCTATATTATTTTCTTGAAGGCACTTCGCAAGGTGTATTTTTCTCAGTAGAGCAGGCAAAACGTGTGATTTCTCGAAGTTAAAATTATCGCCAGGACCGTACAAATTCGTTGGCATTACAGATATAAAATTCGTCCCGTATTGAATATTAAAACTTTCACACAACTTAATTCCAGCAATCTTAGCAATGGCGTAGGGCTCATTTGTATATTCCAATTCACTGGTCAGAAGTGAATTTTCATTTAGTGGCTGAGTGGCATTTTTTGGGTATATACAGGTGCTTCCTAGAAACAGTAACTTCTTGACACCTGATTTGTATGCACTTGAAATAACGTTGTTTTGAATGGAAAGATTTTCTAAAAGAAAATCAGCCCGATAAGTATTGTTAGCCACAATACCTCCAACTTTGGCTGCAGCTAAAAATACATATTGGGGTTTTTCTAATTGAAAAAAATCAGTAACCGAATTTGGGTTGAGGAGATCAAGTTCGCTTCGGTTTTTAAGAAGTAAGTTATTATATCCCATCCTTCTGAGTCCCTTTACAATAGCGCTTCCAACCAAGCCGTTGTGACCGGCTACAAATATTTTAGCCTCTGTATTCATCATGCTCAAAATTCATGGTCTCAAATTTAACGCTTAATTGTTGGAAACATAACTTTATTTTAGGCTGAACGCAGAGTCAAAACGAAGTATTCTTCTTAAATTCGCGCAATACTATTTATAAATAAGATGAAATATATCTTTACTTTTCTGTTGTTTGCAATTTCACTTGTTTCTTTTTCTCAAAGAAGTCAAAGAAAATTAGAATCTTCTTTTGATATTGGCTTCGGTAATCACTTTGGATTGCGCCAGATTCAAGAAGGCTACAATGTAAATGCGCTTACACCTTCCAATATCACCCTAGGTTGGAATAACTATTTCACCAACAACAAATTTGGAGGACGATTAGAGCTTTCCTACGATAAGATGCTGAATAATTCTTCATCTCAGAAATTCGAGACTAATTATTTCAGAACAACCTATTACCTCAATGCAAGTCTTAAGAATTTGTCAGGTTGGGGTGGTTCGAATTCTAATATAGACAAGAGAAATTTTTGGCAAGCCTTTGATATCGATCTAGGTATGGGTGTAGGATATTCCGCTATGAAGAGTAAGACTTTTCCAATAGATGAAACAGTATATTTGAAGCGCTCAGATGACATGCTTAATATTAGTTTCCGAATAGCTCCGAGTCTTCAACTGAGTAATGAATTAAAACTCTTTGCGTCTTACACACGAATAAATCATTCGGCGCAATCAACGACTTTCGATTTTTCTAACCCGATAGAAAACACGGCTTTTAAAGGGGCGTTCAGAACTCTTAATGTCGGATTGCGATACACTCCAAATACGAATAGAACGTATAGTAGAAAATTAAAGGAGGAGCACAGTAAGTGGCATTTCTTCACTTCATTCGATGCCTCTATGGGCAATCACTTTGCGGGTTCAACGAAAGAAACGGATGTTGATTTTAAAGGAGCATCCATCAGTCATCTTAATATCGGAGCTAATCACAAGTATCCGAATTCAAAACTTTATGGAAGATTTGACATCGGTTTTGACGCTTTCAAAGAAGCCAAAAACGAATCAACCTTTACTTCAAAATACTTCAGAACGACCTACCAAGTGATAGCAGATATGCGCACACTGCGTGGCGTAAATAATGAGTCCAACAAAATGGATTTAGCATTCGGCTTTGGAGTAGGCTTCGCTACTATGTATAACCCAGAAAGTTCTAATTCTTTGGGTGATGTGTTTTTAAATGGCGATGATATGTATGCTTTGGTTTTTAGTGTAAATCCTTCTTACAGAATTTCAAATTCGCTATCTTTAATAGCAACAGGCACGCTTACCAGTCATTCGCTTCAATCAAGTAGTTGGAACATGCAACAGCCTCTCGCAAACACGACATTTAACGGAAAGTTTATGAATATGAGTTTGGGGTTGCGTTACCACATGGCCGATCGCAGAACTAATTACACCACAAATCTAACCGCGCGTATTCCGAAGGTATGGTCAGTGGATGCAGCAATAGGTAGCCATTTTGCAGCAGCCCCACTTTCTGAAAATTTAGGTTTAAGTGCAAGTCCTATCAAACACGTTGCATTAGGTTTAAATCATCCTTTTTTAAATTCGGTTTATTTCGGTCGCTTTGAATTTGCTTTCGATGCGATGGGTGCAAACAAATCATCAGCAGACTTTTCATCTAAATACTACCGAGCGAATTATTTTTTAATGACCTCACTTCAAAATCAATTGTGCAAATCAGCTGAATCTACTCGTGTACCGAAGAGATTCGATGTGCAGTTTGGTGTAGGTGTTGGCGCGAGCACATTACACTCTGATGAGAAGAATGATTACTTCATTACAAAGGGTGATGATATGCTTAATGTTGCGGCTAAAATTGTCCCTACTTTTAAAGTAACTGATAAAGTATCTGTTTTCGTAGCGTCCACTTTTGTTTCGCATTCGCTGCAATCTCAGACTTACGATATGAATCAGGGTGTAAGCAAGACAATGTTTAATGGTCATTTGATGAATCTAAGCGCAGGGGTCTCGGTAACGCTGAAATCCACTAAGCCTCGATTACTTGTTGAAGTAACGCCTGTTGATACTACATCAAAGGTTGTTGTAGTTGTTCCTGACCCAATTCCAGTAGATACATTGGATGTTGTTACCCCAGACCCAATAGTAACTCCAGATCCGATTGTAACACCGGATCCTACACCAATAGTTCTAGTAGAAACGCGCACTTATGACAATACAATTTCCGATTACCCAGTTAACAGATCAGATTTGCCAGAAATGCAAAAGAAAATTCTGACGGACCTTGTTGAAAAATTAAAGAACAACAATCAATTGTCATTGGTGCTTTCAGGTCACGCAGATAAAACAGGCGCCGAAGGTTATAATCTATCGCTTTCAAGAAAGCGAGCTGCAAATGTTAAGTCTTATTTAATTGCTCAAGGCATTCAAGCCGATAGAATTAAAATCGAATATTACGGAAGTTCCAAGCCAATCGATTCTAATGAAACCATTGAAGGGCGCAACAGGAATAGAAGAGTAGACATTGATATTGTGGAAACTCCTAGAAAGTAATAACAGCGGCATAGTGTTGAATCAAAAAAGCGGCTAGTGCCGCTTTTTTGTTGTCTTATAAAATTCTAATCATTTTAGTTCTTCATGAAATCTGCTTCAAAAGAAAATTCAGGAACTTGGACCTTGAATAGGGAGGAGGCGCCTTTCATTTGCATGGAGTAAAATCCTTTCATAATACCAAAAGGAGATTGTAAATCACAGGCAGAGGTGTATGAGAAATTCTCTCCAGGGGCAATAACAGGTTGTTCACCAATAACACCAGGACCCTCAATTTCGCGCTTCAATCCATTGGAGTCACTAATGAACCAATGTCTGCGTAAAAGTTGAATGGGGAAGTCGTTTTGATTCTCTATTGAGATACGGTAGGAAAAGACGAAGCTGCCTTGAGGGGCAGCCGACATTCTTTCTTCAAACAAAGAAAAAACTGAAATTTTTACGCCTTCTGTTACAGCAACTACCATAACAGCAAAGATAGTTAATAAACAATCAAATTGTTAATAACCCTAATAAAATTTATTGTTGAGTAAACTGTCTAGCAAAACGCTTGCGGTCTCCCTCATTCAAATAAACCTTACGGATACGAATAGACTTCGGAGTCACCTCAACGTATTCATCTGGACCGATATACTCTAGAGCTTCTTCCAATGTGAATTGAATAGGTGGAGCCATAACGGTTTTTGCATCCGTACCAGAAGCACGCATGTTCGTTAATTGTTTCGTCTTTGTAACGTTAATAACCAAGTCGTTATCACGTGAGTGCTCACCAATTACTTGACCTTCGTAAACTTCTTGCATGGCTTCAACAAAGAATTTACCACGGTCTTGAAGATTACTGATACTGTACGCGATAGCGTTTCCGGTTTCCATACAAATCAATGATCCATTCAAACGTCCTGGAATTTCATCCTTCATTGGTTGGTATTCCTTGAAACGGTGAGTCATAATAGCCTCACCTTGAGTAGCAGTTAACAAATAACTTCTTAATCCAATGATACCTCTTGAAGGGATTTCAAATTCAATCACCGTACGATCCCCCTTAGGCTCCATGTTTTTCATTTCACCTCTGCGCTTCGATACAGATTCAATAGCGGTACCCGCCATCTCCGTTGGCAAGTCAATCGTCAACTCTTCAATTGGTTCACTCTTAACTCCGTCAATGGTTTTAAGAATAACTCGAGGTTGTCCAATTTGCAATTCATACCCTTCGCGACGCATCGTTTCAATCAATACAGACAAGTGAAGTACACCTCTTCCAAATACATTGAAACGGTCTGCTTTATCTGTTTCTTGAACGCGAAGCGCTAAGTTCTTTTCTAATTCTTTTTCTAATCGCTCCTTAATGTGACGGCTAGTAACAAATTTACCTTCTTTACCGAAGAAAGGCGAGTCATTGATGGTAAACAACATGCTCATCGTTGGCTCATCTACAGAAATCGTAGGTAATGCTTCAGGATTTTCGTAATCAGTGAACGTATCTCCAATTTCGAAATTCTCCATTCCGTTAATCGCACAGATATCTCCAGATACAACAGACTCAACCTTACGTTTGCCTAATCCTTCAAAAATGTACAATTCTTTAATTTTTCCTTTTACCATAACACCGTCACGCTTTGCAAGGGTAACATTCATTCCAGCTTTTAATTCGCCGCGATGAAGTTTTCCAATAGCCATACGTCCCGTGTATGTTGAATAGTCTAATGAAGTAACCAACATTTGTGGTGTTCCTTCTCTTTTAACCGGAGCAGGAATGTGCTCAATAACCAAATCCAATAGAGGCTCAATAGTATCTGTTTGAACTTTCCAATCTAAACTCATCCAACCGTTCTTTGCAGCGCCGTATGCTGTTGCGAAATCCAATTGGTCTTCTGTAGCACCCAAGCTGTACATTAAATCGAATACTTGCTCGTGTACCTCGTCTGGACGACAGTTCTCTTTATCTACTTTGTTAATCACAACAATTGGCTTTAAACCCATTTGAATGGCCTTTTGCAACACGAAACGCGTTTGAGGCATTGCACCTTCAAAAGCATCAACTAAAAGCAAAACGCCTTCAGCCATGTTCAATACACGCTCAACCTCTCCACCGAAGTCACTGTGACCAGGTGTGTCAATAATGTTAATCTTGTAATCTTTGTATTGAATAGAAACGTTCTTCGCCAAAATGGTAATACCACGCTCACGCTCCAAGTCATTGTTATCTAGAATCAAGTCGTTATGCACTTCATTATCTCTGAACAATTTAGCTGCGTGAAGCATTTTATCTACCAAAGTAGTTTTACCGTGGTCAACGTGGGCGATAATAGCGATGTTTCTAATTTTTTGCATTGCGCGATTCTTAATTTGGGCGCAAAAGTACAACAATAAAAATGAAAAACCCCCTGAAATATCAAGGGGTTTAAAAAGTAGCGAGATTGGGGCTTGAACCCAAGACCTTGCGATTATGAATCGCACGCTCTAACCAGCTGAGCTACCTCGCCATAAATGGGGTGCAAATATACACATCTATTTTAAAAATGAAAATTGATTTGAACATTTCGGTTCTTTTCTTTTTTCTTTGCTACTACTGAATGAAAAATACAATTGTAATAGGAGCAGGGATTGGCGGCATTGCTGCATCTATTCGTTTAGCCCGAAAAGGCTATTCAGTAAAGGTTTTCGAAGCTTCGAATTATCCTGGAGGTAAATTATCTGAGTTTAAAATGGGGGAGTATCGTTTCGATCGAGGACCGAGTTTGTTTACGTTACCTAGGTACGTTGAAGAATTATTCGAACTGTGCAACGAGAAAATGTCAGACCATTTTTCCTATTCGGAACTTCCAATTTTATGCAATTATTTCTATCCAGACGGATTTCATTTCCAAGCGAAAGGAAATAAAGAAGAGAACATAAAAGCCATTGTTCAAGCTTTTGATGAGGACGAGGAAAAAGTCAGAGCGTTCTTTTCCAAAGCTGAATTCATATACAACACAACGGCTCCGTTGTTTTTAGAACGTCCGCTTAAGCTTTCGAAACTTTATAAAACAAAAGCGTTTTGGAAAGGCATCGCTCGAATTCCTCGTCTGCCTTTAATAGGTAGCTACACCGTTCAACTTAAAAAATATTTCAAGAACCCTAAGACCATTCAATATTTTCAACGCTACGCCACTTACAATGGAAGTAGCCCATACAAGACTCCGGCCCTTATGCAATTGCTTCCACACGTAGAGCAGGGAATAGGTGCCTTCATTCCAGACAAAGGTATGTATGACATAACCCTTCAATTGTTTGAGCTCGCCAAACGACAAGGCGTTGAATTTATCTTTAATTCGAAGGTCGAAGAGATTATGGTTGAAGAAAAACGAGCTGCGGGAATTCGATACAACGGTAATCAAATTGAGAAGGCAAATGTTGTCGTAAGTAATATGGATGTTTATCCTACTTACAAGAAACTCTTACCGAAAGAAAGAGAACCTAGAGTTATTTTAAATCAAGAGAAATCATCCTCAGCCCTCATCTTTTATTGGGGCTTGAAGGACTTCGTGAACAAATCGTTAAGTATTCACAATATCTTTTTCTCAGAAGATTATATTGAAGAATTTCGGAATATATTTGAACTGAAGAGTCTGACGAATGACTTAACAGTTTACGTTCACGTTACTTCAAAACACATTCCTTCAGATGCTCCAGCGAACGGAGAGAACTGGTTTGTTATGGTAAATGCACCAAACAACAAGGGGCAAAATTGGAATGAAATTGTTGAAAGAGCGAGAAAAAATATTATTCAGAAACTGGAAAGTATGTTAGGGGAGAAAATTGGCGATAAAATCTGTTGTGAACACGTTTGGACTCCAAGTGGAATCGAAGCAGATACCTCATCTCATTTGGGTGCGCTTTACGGTAACGCATCGAACTCTGCAACTGCGGCTTTTTTCCGTCACGCCAATGACTCTTCTAGGATTAAAAATTTATATTTTGTAGGAGGAAGCGTTCATCCAGGAGGAGGAGTGCCTTTGGCTATTCTATCTGCCAAAACAATGACAGACTTAATCCATTAAACCATTCCCATGACAACAGAACTGCATAAGAACAAAAAACTGAAAGCCTTCGCCATACTGTGGATTACCTTGGTTCATTTTTTTGGAATTATTGGCGTCTATTTTCTTCCTGAATGGT
>JBEIFO010000029.1:0-13078 GCA_040382375.1 Crocinitomicaceae bacterium | reverse complement strand
CCGGAATTTATAAATTGAAACAATCCTTCCCGCAAATTCATCAAGTTGTTTTAGACGACGCCTTTCAACATAGAAAATTGAATCCCGATTTTTCTATACTTCTAACGACATACAACGACTTGTTCGTGAAAGACCATTTGTTTCCTGTGGGTGGTTTGCGCGACTTGAAAAAAAGAGCACATTCAGCCAATGCAATTGTCGTAACGAAATGCCCAGAAGATCTTTCGGAAGAGAATCAAAATCGAATTAAGCTTGAATTGAAATTGAACGAAAATCAGGTTTTGGCTTTCACCACCATTGAATACGATACGCCCGAAGCCGCATTCAGTCAATTGAGTCCATGGAACAGCAATATGCGAAGCGTCTGTTTTGCAGGACTGGCTAATCCAATTCCCTTCTTTGTGGAAGGAAGAAATAGGAGCGTGGCTACCATAGAAATGGCATTGCGCGATCATCATGAATACACCGCTCAAGATGTGTCGCGCATTCGACAAGAATGGATTAACTTTGGACAGGAAAATACGGTTCTGCTAACCACTGAAAAAGATGTGGTGAAATGCAAGAACATCAAGGAGTTTGAAGATCTTCCTTTGTATTTTATTCGAATGAAAATAAAATTTATCGCAGGTGAAACAGCATTACTGAATGCTGTAAATGAAGTAAAGAAATAAATGGAACAATCTGTATACGATCAATACGAATTGGTAGTTGGACTGGAAGTCCACATGCAACTGAAAACAGCTTCGAAGGCCTATGCCTCCGACGCGAACTTGTTCGGCGCTTTGCCGAATACCTTGGTTTCACCAATCACACTGGGACATCCGGGAACTTTGCCTAAAGTAAACACGCAGTCCGTTGACTTCGCCATTAAGTTGGCGCTTGCTTCAGACATGCAAATCAACACTCCCGTATTCTTCGCACGAAAGAATTATTTCTACGCCGATTTACCAAAGGGATATCAAATTACACAAGACAAAACTCCCATCTGCACAGGTGGAGAAATTGTTATTCGTGAAGACGACGGTTCAGAGAAGCGCATTGGAATTACGCGAGCGCATTTGGAAGAAGATGCTGGAAAAAGCATGCACGATCAAGATCCTTTCGACACGCTTGTCGATTTAAATCGCGCTGGCGTTCCGTTGATTGAAGTCGTTTCAGAACCAGATATGCGCACTTCTCGCGAAGCGTATTTGTATCTGACTGAAGTTAGAAAACTTGTTCGCTATTTAGATATTTGTGACGGAAACATGGAAGAAGGCTCGCTTCGTTGCGATGCGAATATTTCGGTTCGAAAGAAAGGCGCTCCTGAATTCGGAACGCGTTGTGAAGTGAAGAACATGAACTCCATTCGCAACGTGCAACGTGCCATAGAGCACGAAATGACGCGTCAGATCGATATCATTGAAGCAGGCGGGACTATCAATCAAGAAACGCGCAGCTTCAACGCTGCAGATGGAACCACTTCATTGCTTCGTAGCAAAGAAGATGCGCAAGACTATCGTTATTTCCCTGAGCCCGATCTTCCGCCTGTAGTCATTACTGAAGATCATATTCAACGCATACATTCTTCAATGCCACCTCTTCCAAAAGATTTGCTGCATAAGTATTTAAAAGAATTCAATCTATCTGAATACGATGCGAATGTCTTGACGAGCGAAAAAGAAACAGCTCTTTATTACGAGCGCATCATATCTAAAACGAAAAATTACAAAGCAGCTTGCAACTGGTTAATGGGTCCGGTAAAAGGATATTTGAAAGAGCAAGCTTTGGAAATAGAACAGAGTCCGTTCACTCCTGAACAACTTGCAAGCATCATTAACCTTGTCGATTCAGGAAAGGTATCAAGTTCAACCGCTGCTGAAAAAATTCTTCCAACATTGGCAAATCACTCTTCAAAAATGGCAGAAGACATTGCCGCTGAATTGAATTTGATTCAAGATGCAGATGACGACAGCATTAAGCAAATTGCGCAAGAAATTCTTGCAGCTTGGCCAGACAAGGTTGCTGCATACAAAGCAGGAAACAAAGGCATGTTAGGATTATTTATGGGAGAACTCATGAAAAAGAGTGGGGGAAAAGCCAACCCTAAAACAGCATCTGGACTCATTCAACAATTATTGGATCAATGAGAAAATTACTTTATTTCTTAAGCGCAGCAATCGGTTTCGCTTCTTGTGGAAATTCAAATTCCATTTCCGGAGTCATTACTGGTGCAGAAGGAAAAACGATTTATTTGGAATCGCTATCCGACACCAAGGTTCTTCCCATAGATAGCACCGTTGTAGGTTCAGATGGAAGTTTCAGTTTGAAGTCGCACAGCAATCTTCCCTTAGACTTTTACCGAATCTATTTCAAGGAAGGAAATTTCCTTCAACTTATCACAGACAGTTCAGAGCATGTCGAGATTAAAGGTGAGTTCGCCAATTTGGATAATGCAATTGTTGAAGGCTCTCCGCAAACAGTTGAGTACATGGATTTGGTGAAGAAGTGGGAACCCATGATGGAAAAACTTGCGGAGGCGCAAGCACAAATTGATCGTCCTTCAACAGACCCTTCGTTAGACAGCACACAGTGGATAGCCAAGTGGGAAGCGCAATTCGCTTCAACACAGAAAGAAGCTAACGCTTTTATAAAAGGTTGGTTGGAAAAGCACTCCGCCAGTTTATTGGCAATTTCAATTGTTCAGAATCTTGATCCGCGTTTCGATTTCATCTGGTATCAGCGTGTGTTAACAGATACTAAACCAACATGCGGAAAGCTTCCTGCATACAAGACTTTAGAAAAATTGGTTGGACAAATCAAGAACGGGAGCAGTTCAAGTTCCGCTTCAAATTCCAATATTGCAGTTGGAAAAATGGCTCCGGAAATTACCCTTCCAACCCTAACCGGAGAAACGAAAGCATTGAGTAGTCTTCGTGGAAAGGTTGTGCTTTTGGACTTTTGGGCATCTTGGTGTGGTCCGTGCAGAAAGGAAAATCCAAATGTGGTTGCCATCTACAAGAAATATTCTTCAAAAGGATTCGATGTGTTCTCTGTTTCGTTAGACGAGAATAAATCAGTTTGGGAAGCAGCCATTAAAAAAGATGGATTGGTCTGGAGCAATCATGTTTCAGATTTAGGCGGATGGAAATCGGCTGTTGTTCCGATTTATGAAATTGAGAGTATTCCTTTTCCAGTTTTAATAGATAAGGAAGGAAAGATAGTAGCCATGGGCGAATCGCTTCGCGGTGAAGGTTTGGAAAGTGAACTTAAAAAATTAGGACTATAACCGTAACTAAAATGATCTCTAATCGTCGTAGTAATAAATTCAACATGAAAAAAATCGCATTAGCACTTGTCGCGTTAGGAATGAGCGTTGTCTCTTTCGCGCAATCAAAGCCATACTTCCAACAAGATGTAAAATTCAAGATCGAAGTGAAACTCGACGATGAGCGCAACATGCTATACGGTGACGAAGAATTGGTTTACACCAACAACAGTCCGAATGCATTGAATGAAATTTACATGCACATTTGGCCAAATGCCTACAAGAACAGAAAAACGGCATTGGCTAAACAATTAGCTCGTACTCGCAATTTCGTTTTGTTTACGACATTGGCGGAAAACAAAGGATACATCGACTCATTGGATTTCAAAATAAACGGAGTGAAAGCTTCGTGGGAATACGATGGAGAGAATATCGATATCTGTAAATTGAAATTGGCTTCACCACTTCAACCTGGACAGAGCATTACCATCACAACGCCTTTCCGTGTAAAGATTCCAAGTGGAAGTATTTCTCGTTTGGGACACATTGGACAAAGCTTTCAAATTACACAATGGTATCCGAAGCCAGCGGTTTATGATCGTAACGGATGGCATCAAATGCCCTACTTAACGCAAGGAGAATTTTACAGTGAGTTCGGTTCTTACGACGTGAGCATTACGCTTCCAAAGAACTACATCTTGGGCGCAACCGGAGATTGTCAAACACCTTCGGAAGTAGATTTTATGAATGAGCAAGCTTCAATGGGAATTGAAAAAATTGCAAAGGCTGCAATTGATGAGAAATCGTTCAATGCTGATTTAAATGAATTTCCTGAATCTTCGAAAGAATTGAAAACGGTTCGATACATTCAATCTCGCGTGCACGACTTCGGATGGTTCGCAGACAAGCGTTGGATTGTTCTAAAAGGAAATGTTGAAACGCCTGCGAACAAAAATCAAGTAACGACTTGGGCGTTGTTCACTCCAGAGAGTGCTGCGTTGTGGAGTAAGTCTTCTGAATATTTACACGATGCCATTTACTATTATTCTTTGTGGAATGGCGACTACCCATACGATCAAGTTACCGCAGTAGACGGAACAATCAGTGCGGGCGGCGGAATGGAATATCCGAACGTTACCGTTATTGGCTCATCTGGAAACGATCGCACTTTGGAGACGGTTATCATGCACGAAGTAGGTCACAACTGGTTCTACGGAATATTAGGTAGTAACGAGCGTGATAACGCATGGATGGACGAAGGATTGAACTCATTCAACGAAGATCGCTACATGGATACGAAATATCCAGATGCTTCCTTGGGAGCAGCCATTGGAATTGGTGGATTAGATAAGACTTTGGGCATATCGGATTTTTCACAACGTTCATTGAGTGAATTGTCATACTTAATCTCTGCTTCTCAAAACCTTGACCAACCGTTGCAATGTCATTCAGACAACTTTACTGAGATCAACTACGGTGGTATCGTATACAAGAAGACAGCATTGTTATTTTATTACTTGAAAGGTTATTTGGGCGAAACCTTGTTCGATCAGTGCATGCACAACTATTTCGAAAAGTGGAAATTCAAACACCCACAGCCGGAAGACATTCAAGCGGTGTTCGAAGAAACAACCGGTCAGAAACTAGATTGGTTCTTCAATGAATTAATCAAGACCACAGAGAAGATCGACTTCAGCATTACTCGCATTAAGCAGAATACTGTTGAACCTGGAAATTCGAAAGTGAAAGTAAAGAACACCGGTTATGCTGCCGGTGCAGTGTCTATTGGTACTAACGGAAGTAAAACTCCAATCTGGACCAAAGAAGCCATTGCTCCAGGGAAATCGATTTGGATAACTGCGCCAAGTTCGTCTTCTTATTCGATCGATCCTGAAGGAGTAATCCCTGAAGTAAACAGAGAGAACAACACCATGAGAAGTTCAGGTCTATTCAAGAAAGTAGAGCCTGTTAAGATGAAGTTCTTCTCAAGCATCGACAATCCGAAGCAAACAGAATTGTTCTACCTTCCAATGTATGCGTATAACGTGCACGATGGAAGCATGATTGGAGTTAACCTTCACAACAAACAAATCCTTCGTAAGAATTTCGAATGGAATGTTTCTCCGCTTTATAGTTTTAAGAGAAAAGCAGTCAACGGATTCGCTAGCGTGGCTTACCACAAATTGAATTTCACGGCAGGAACACAAGTTCAACGTTTTGGAATGGACGACTATACAACTGATGTAAGCGATTCGTATGATAACTACATGTTGTTCAAACCTTATGTGGCATACACCTTCCGCAACAAACCTTCGAATTTCAATAAGGGAACCATTATCAATGTGGCTTTGGCTTATCAATTCCAATGGATGAGAAATACGTTTAACTATAACAATACAGAGGATATATACAATTACAGCCGCGAATTCATTCAGTTCGATGCGAATTGGTCTCAAAAGATTGGTCCTCGTCAAACATTCAATGTAAACGGACGCGTGCTTCAGCAAGCGTCCTATGTTCGTGAAGCATCCTCTCAGATTGGAACATTGCTGAGTGCTGGTGGAGAATACCGCTTCAAGTATTCATTAACCAAAGATCGTCATGTATATGTGAAGGCCTTTGCCGGATATCAAGCCAACAACGATGCGCTATATGAATTAGGAAACGGTGCCTTCGGTTTATCTGGAGTTTCTGGAACGTATGACTACGCTTTCGACAATCTCTATTTCGGAAGAGGAGCATCATCTGGCTTTGCTGCAGAACAAGTGGCGAATGGCATGGGAAATCTTGGGGTGAATCTTCGCAATGTCGGAGCAACAAAAAGACTTCTTTCAACTACTGTGGGAATTCAACTTCCAATCGAGAAATTCAACATCTCGTTGCAAGGAACAATCCTAGATGCATGGAGCCCCGCTTGTCCAAGCTACAATGCGGAAGGAGTTTATTGGAACACCTCTGCTGTGATAGATATTATTCCGAATGTATGGAGTGTAACACTTCCGATATACGGAAACAGCAAAGTTCAAGACGCACAATTGCCGGGATACTTTAGCGGTGTTATGATGAACATTAACCTTGTTGGATTAGAGCCGTTCTCTCTCATCAGAAGCATTGGCGGAAAGTAAGATGAAGAACAAAGTATATTTCGCTTCAGACTTTCACCTCGGTGCGCCAAACTTCGAAGAGAGTTTGGTGCGCGAAAAGGAAGTCGTGCAATGGCTTGAAGAGGCCAGGGCAGACGCAAGCGAAATATTCTTAGTTGGAGATGTCTTCGATTTTTGGTTTGAATACAAGCGCGCTGTCCCACGCGGATTCACGCGTTTGCTCGGAAAGATTTCCGAAATAACTGACAGCGGAATTCCTGTGCATTGGTTCATTGGAAATCACGACATGTGGATATTCGATTACCTTCCTCAAGAATGCGGCATTACTCTTCATCGCGCTCCCATTCTACGCGAGTGGAACGGCAAGAAGTATTTCATTGGACACGGAGATGGACTGGGCCCTGGAGACAACGGATACAAGATCTTAAAGAAATTTTTCGCTTCAAATTTTTGTCAATGGCTCTTCGCAAGACTGCATCCGAACTTTGGAATATGGCTTGCACAGCAAAGTTCAGGATATAGCAGAAGTTCTACAGGAGAAAGCGATAAGAAATTTCTAGGGGAAGAGAATGAATGGCTAGCGATCTTCGCGAAGGAACAACTTCAAAAAGAACACTTCGATTACTTCGTTTTCGGACACCGTCATTTACCCATGCAAATAAAAGTGGGTGAGAATTCAGAGTACATTAACATCGGAGATTGGCTTCACCATTATACTTACGGAGTCATGGAAGACGGAGTTTTCGAGTTGAAGAAACTCAACGCATAACTTCAGCCACCACTTCCTTCCAACCTTTCCATTCGTTGCATTCCGAAAAACTTTCGTTGTGCCACAACAAACAAAAGGGTACTTGAAGTCTTGAGCAGGTATGCTTCAAGGCCTTCAATTTATCAATTGCTTCTTGCGCTGAAAGTTTCATGTATCGATTCATCGTCGCGTCCATGGCCACAAACGGATGTAACAACAAAGTGGTTTCTTTTTCCTGCTTGAAGTCATACCAATAATGCGGCAGGGCAGTCCCTGATTTGAATCCAATTACATCAGCGAACCCCTTTGTATAATCATGTTCAATTCCGCATTGAATTAGATTGCGATAGGTTTCTGCTCCGTTCATTTTCAGATAATGCATGCGCGCATGCAGAACTTTCTTTTCAGTTATAAATTGAAGTCTGCGAATTTCTTCTTTCAATGTTGAAAGCGATTCGTGTGAAGCCACACCTGGATGAATGCCCACACTATACTTTTTCGAAAGAGATTGAATTAAATGTTGAAGAGCTTTGCTCGTGTAGGGAACATTCTTATCGTACGCTCCGAAGTTGGCCAACAAAAAGAAATACGTCAAATCAAATCCAGACTTCTCTTGAAGAGATTCAATGTAATCGTATGTGTTGTAATCGTCTTCGCGCAAGCGAAGCAACACAAGCGTTCTTCGAAATAAATTTCCAAATTGAAACTTCACAACATCCTTCGCAAATCCTCCAGCTGTGCGATACATTCCTTTGTGCAAATAAGCATAAGCGCTATCCACATCAACCGTTAATTGAACTTGATGTGAAGTAGGCGAGTAGTCGAAGAATGGAAAACGTTCTTGAATGGCTCTAAGCAAGGCCAATCGCCATTCGTCGACCATTGGTCGTTCCAACCAATTGCGTTTCGTCAATAAACTGCTTTTACTTTCAAATCTCCCGAATGAATCTCTGTTTGAAATAACTTCCTCTTCGAATCTACTGAGCAATATGAAACTGGCAGCAAATACATCGAAGTTGAAATGAAAGGCGCCATTGTTAGGTACTTCAAAAGGAAAATCTAAACGATCTGATTTAACAATTGCATCATCTTCGAAAAAGGCAGAGTCAGGAATATGCAAATGATTGTCCCAACATGTTTCAGAATAAATCAACTTCGCTCCTTTGAATGTATCGAATTCAGTTTTGTCTTTTACAAGGAAAAACGGAACGCCAACAGGACTGAACAGCGCTTTCAGCACGTAATTCAAACGAGGTGAATCTATTTCCGAATAAATAGAAATCAAGTGAAAAAAGATTTTATACTTGACAAAATAATTTCAGCGGAATGTCCATTTCCATATAGATCAATGGATTCAGGCATTCCGTTCTTCAAGAAGGATTGACTTTCAGTTTTGATTTTATTCAAATCGTTGTGGACCACTTTTGCAAAACCGTTGTCAACCAATTCAACCCATTCCGTTTCGCTGCGAAGGATCAAACAAGGTGTTCCCATGTAAAAGGCTTCTTTGCACAATCCACCAGAGTCAGTCCAAACCAACGAAGCTTTCGTCAATTTCTCAAGGGTTTCAGAATAATTAAATGGAGGAAATAAAATGAAGTTCTGATTCAATTTCAATCGTTCCCATTCATCTTTCAAATCTGAATTCTCCAATGAAATAGCGGTTCTCGGATGAATTGCAAAATGCAATTCCATTCCTAGATTAATTGAAATTTGAAGCAGCTCTTGTAAAAACGGAAGTAAGAATTCCGGATTATCTACGTTCGAAGGTCTGTGCAGCGTTAAGAAGATATATTTCTCGCGCTCTTTAGCAATACCGTTAGAATAATAAAGTGCATTGTCTAACATTACATCGCCACATTCAATAACAGCAGGGGTAGCGGCAGTGGCATTCCTTTCAGATGTATTTTGAAATCCTTCTTTTTGCAGTTGTTCTGTTGCACCAGCAGTAGGAGTGAAGAGAAGGGTGCTTAAATGGTCCGTAGTTACGCGATTGATTTCCTCCGGCATTTGTCTATTGAAGGAACGCAAGCCTGCTTCAACATGTGCAATGGGGATCTGCATATGGGCAGCAGCTAGAGCCCCTGCCAATGTGCTGTTCGTGTCGCCATACAACACCACCATATCTGGCTTGTGTTGTTGAAACGCTTTTTGAAGGGACATAGACATGTGAGCTATCTGCTCAATGCTATTTCCAGAAGGCGCTTCCAACAAGACATCTGGCAATTTTATTTTCAAATCGGAAAACAGTTGTCCCGACATGCTTTCTGAAGAATGCTGTTGAGTATGAATTTTTATCTCTTGAAGAAAAGAATCATTTTCTATAGCACGAGTCAATGCCGCAGACTTAATTATTTGCGGACGAGCACCCACTACTGTAACAATTTTCTTCATAGCATCATTTTCCCTTCGTCTGCAAAGCTATAATAACTGCTCTCAGTTACAATCAAATGATCCAAAACTTGTAATTCAAGCACTCGTCCTGCTTGAATGAGCTTTTCAGTTACGCGAATATCTTCTGCACTGGGCGTTAAGTTTCCGCTTGGATGATTGTGCGCCAATATGAGTTGTGATGCTTTGTGTTGAAGGGCTAGATGAAAGATTCGCTTCGGATCTACCACTGTTCCGCTGAATCCACCTTCTGAAACTTTTTCAAGTTTAATCACCTGATTGTTTCTCGAAAGAAATAGCACCCACATTTCTTCGTGATTCAAATCGGAGAGATGTTGGTGAAAGATTTCGAATGCGTGGGCTGAACTTCCAACGGAAACACCTTTCTTTCGCTCTGCGGAGCGCTTTCTACGTCCCAATTCAAACGCGGCTAATAAGGTTGAACACTTCGCTGGTCCAAGCCCTTGTATTGAGGAAAGCTCTGAAAAGGAATATCGGCTAAGTTCATGAAGGCAGTTTCCCGATTTATGAAGAAGGTTATCTGCTATCTGAATAGCAGATTCCTTGGCGTTTCCCGAACCAATTAGAATAGACAACAGTTCCGTATCTGTAATACTGCTTGCCGAATGACTCAAAAGCTTTTCTCGGGGTAAATCGTTCTCTAACAAATCAACTTTTATACTCATACTTTTTTTATGGCAAAAAAAGCGAGAGAATGGCAAGAAGTCAAGAAACACTTATGCGTGTTTATGCCAAATAAAAAAGCCGTCAAAAGACGGCTTAAAAAAAACAAACCAATGAAAACAAATTCTTATTTCAAGCCATTCACGTAAACGGTAAGACTGCTCTTTAAGTTAGAGGCCTTGTTCGAATGAATCACATTGTTCTTTGCTAATTTGTCCAACATAGACGAAACTGCAGGTAACAAAGCAATAGCTTCCGCTTTGCTCTTCAATGCACGCAATTTGCGTACAGCGTTACGAGTTGTCTTGTGGTAATATTTGTTGCGAAGACGCTTTGCGTCGTTGCTACGGATTCTTTTAATTGCTGATTTGTGATTCGCCATTTCTAGTAAAAATTGGTTTGCAAATGTACATTAAATATTTGTTCGAACAACTACTTTTTTCGATTTATCTAAAGTTTATTCCTTGCGAGATAAAGATATGTCAAATAACAGCATGTTTTTCAATGAATTACGTCGTTTTGACGAATAGATTGCATATAGGACTTTTTCATGTCCCGATGTAAGATTTGCACATGAAATTCAAACATCTTCCCCTTTTCTTGATTCTTTTCTCGTGCGGAAAGGAACAAACTGAATCGATTTCGACTTTGACTCAAAGCCAATCAATTCCTAAACTCGAGTCTAACAATTTGAACACTCAGCAGCATGTTGAGCAAACAATTAGGCAATGGCTCGACGACGGTAAACTATGGCAGTGGGCAGACTTTTCACAAGATGAATTGTTTGCTGCCATTGAATTGTCAGATGGTGAATTCGCAGTTGGATTGAAACTTCGTGGTGAAAGTGACAGTTTACCAATTCAAGATTTGTCCAAACGCAACGAATGGGATAATCTAAGAGAGGAAATCTTGAAGAGTTTGGAGGACACTTTAACGGTTGAGATGGGCAGGGAAGTGCAAAGGGAAGAATTCGTGTTAGAAGTAGATCTTCACCTGCCCATTATTTCATTCAATTCAAAAAGCCCTGCTTTGGTAGCGAAACTTATGGGGTCTTCATACATCCGATACATCGAACCGTTGAATGATATCATTGATTTGCAAGAGGCGAGAAATGAAAGTGGCTGCACACCAAACTATGCCGCTGTTCAATCGAGTGATTATACCGTAACTGGAACCGGTGCTAAAATTTCATGGCATTGGAATTACCACAGTGTGCCGCAAGCCTGGGGCATTCGTCAAGGTCTTGGAATTGGAGTAGGAGTTATAGACGCTGGAGTTTCTTCGAATCAATATTTGCTCTTCCAACAATTCAATTCCGGATACTCCAATGTGGGACGGGCGCATGAAACCACATACACTACTGGTTATAGCGCCTATACTCCGTGCAATCACGGCAACGCAATGGCTGGACTTATTGCAGCGCCTTGGTCGAATTATGGCAATGCCATTGGAGGTGCGCACAAGGCAAGTCTATTCACCGTTCGCGCGGCTGACGACGTGTACTTAAACACTTCTTCGGAGCGACTGGCTGTTAAAAATGCATATGTCTATTTAGCGAATAAGTCTGCGGTAAAGATTATCAGCATGTCAATGGGAACACCCTTTTATAGCAGTGTTTTATTAGATGCTGTAGCTTACGCAAACAGCATGGGAAAATTATTGTTTGCCGCAGCAGGGACATCAACTTATATGACTTCTGGCCTTGGGGTCATTTATCCTGCGGCATTTTATGAATGTCAAGCTGTGACAGGAGTGAACGATCAAGATCAAACCTGCCAGGTTTGCCACGACGGCACTGAAGTGGATTTCACAATAGTCATGGAGCGAAGCTGGGACGTCAATCGAAAAGCTGTTGGAATAAATCAATACAACGACTGGCCGCAGTACATTGGAGGTTCAAGCGCCGCAACCGCTTCAGCCGCGGCCATTGCGGCAATCGTCTGGTCGGTGAAACCAACACTTACCAAATCCCAAGTCCTTTGGATATTGCGGTACACAGCACAATTCCCCATTCTTCCAGACAGTGAACACGGATACGGCAGATTGAATGCATTAAGCGCAGTTCAATTGGCTCAACAATATTGAATTACGGTGTTTGACTCACCCAAAAAGAACCGTCAGAATTAAATTCCTTTTTCCAAATGGGAACGGTAGCTTTCAATTCATTCATAAGCGCTTCACAAGCGTGAAAAGCATCTTTGCGATGATTAGAGTAAACAGCAGCTACTACAGCCAATTCACCCGGAAGCACCCGCCCAACACGGTGATGAAGAACAAGAGCATTGATTTGAAATTGGGATTCTAAAGATTCCGCAATGCGTTTCATTTCATTGTGAAACAAGGCTTCATAGGCTTCGAATTCTAAATAGAGAACTTCTAATTCTTTATTCGGTGTGCGAACGATTCCATTGAATACGACTTCAGCTCCTGAACTTTCAGAACGAAATTGCGCTAAATCGGGAAAGCCGTTTGCGTGATCTATGAGTTGGAAATGTGTCTTCATCCGCCGCTAACTGGAGGTAATAAAGCCACATGATCGTTCTCGTTTACTTCGTCTTTATCACTTGCCATGAAGTGATTCACGGCAATAAGAAAAGGAATGTCATTGACCTCGGAATAATTCTTTCGAAAAGCCTTCACGACTTCTTCAACGGTAATTGGAAATGCAGGAACTTCAATACGAACCGTGTCGCTGTATTGCTCTTTCAATAATCCGAACAAATGAACTTCCTACTTCATAGACTGCGAAGTAACAATCGAAAGCCGGCATAAAGCAAGATTCCAATCGTAATTAATCGAATGCCATTCTTCGGAAGAAATTTAAGTGCACTTAAATTTCCAATGATTGCGCCCGTTAAGACAGCACCTATTAAATAATATGTTGAATTTTCAATAAGTAATTTT
>JBEIFO010000028.1:0-13188 GCA_040382375.1 Crocinitomicaceae bacterium | reverse complement strand
ATAACATTTAACAACTTCAATCATCCGAAAATACAACTTTTTTAACAATACCAAACAAAGCAACAAAACAATAATTTAAAATATTTTTTTAGAACTAATTTTCACAACAGAAATAAAATCCTGAAACAATTCCCGTATTTTTACCCCACTATTCCAATACATGAAATACACCTTTGCTCTTCCAATATTTCTTTTTGCATTCCTTATTTGCATGTCGTTCGCATCGTCCGCTCAAATTCTAAACATCGAAGACCCTACGCTAACGAAGGATTCGCTAAGCAAACATGATTTCAAGTTTGGGTTCGGAGCGAATTTCGATTTTTCACAACAGAATGAAACCGTATATGAAATAGATGGTTTGTTGGAGAGTGTTTACCATTACAACGACAAACACCAGGTGTTGTTAAACGGACAGTATTTCAATACAGGTATCGTAGGGACAGAATTGATTAACGGCGGATTTATTCATCTTCGATATACTCCAAACTTTTTAAATAAAGTGGCACCGCAACTTTTTGCGCAACACCAACTCGATCGTGGTCGCGGTTTGGTTCAACGACAATTACTCGGAGGAAACCTGCGTTGGCAAGCCCTTAAAAAAGATAAGCTCAGCATTCAAGTAGCTACCGGAATATTTTACGAAAATGAAATTTGGAATATCTCTGGTTCACCCGATTCACAAGAAGGACAACTTCGCAATGGCGTATTGAAATCGAACAACATGCTTCGCCTCTATTTCCAAATTGGAAAAAAGACAGAGTTGAGTATTGTGAATTATTATCAGCTCCCCTTGGCTCATGCCAATGGAGCTATGCGCCTTGCGAGTAACATAAGTCTGTCGACGGAAATTTCAGATCGCTTCCAATTGCAAGTCAATTTTATTTCCATGTACGATACGCGTCCGCTTATTGACATTGACAAATTCTACTACACTTTTTCAAACGGTTTCGGCTATGAAAACAAATAAATACATGAGACATTTTATTTTAGCAATAACACTGCTTTCAGTGTCTTTCGCGTCTATTGCGCAAAGTTGCTTGTATAAAAACCCTTTGTGTTTTTACAACACCGATGTGTTGAGCTATTTAAAGATCTTGCATCAGAACCAACAATACGAAAAGATGGTCCCGTTTTTTTACGGTCCTTATGTCACTTCAATGAAACGTTCTGCATTCATTGAAACTCTCGGAGAACAAGACTTCGGTTACACCATGAAACGCGCAGGAGTTAAAGAAAAAAGTACCGGAAACTGGTCTCTTACGTATCAACGCACCCTACTCGGAACCAGCACAAATTTCAAAATAAATTGCGCACTCGTGAATGACACCTGTCGTGTTTATTTAGACGACAAGGCGTGGAAAGTTATTTTTCCAAATTAAAAAAAACGATTTAGCGTTTACTTCGCCAATCCAAATTTACCTGGAAAATCTTTTTGAAGATCGGAAATAACAGTTGAAATTTCTTGACTCAACAATTCCATTTCAGTTAAATTATTTGTGAATTTTTTGAAGTTTATTTCAAATGGAAATTCACTAAAATTCTTTGTCTGAACATCGAATCGCATACTAATGTGGCCGTGCCATTCCGTTGGGACTATTCGAACATATCTTCCAACTGCATTGGATTCTAACGCAACTTCCACAACCGTTTTTCTATCGCAATTCCCTTCGAACCCTGCACCAATTTCTTCAAATTTCTTTCCATCTACACTAACCAAAATCTTGAATTTCGATACCCATTGCTCCCTGTTGTATCTTCCTTGAATTGCCACTTTCTGAATGAGTTTCTTCTCGCCAAAATCGGCTTGAATCCATTGATTCAGATCGTTCGTTTTGGTAGACCAATTCGCAATGCCCTCTTCCAAATTTAATTTCGCCTGCTCATGTCCGTGTTTCTTATTCCAAGAAGAACTTGCAGAAACAACAGCTCCTGAATTGTTCCAAACATTCCATTCCGATGGGTGCTCTGCACTTTCTTCATTTTCTGAAATAACAGTCCATCCTTCATTGCTGCCAGCATAAGACCTCAAGCTCTGAGTTAATTGCACATTGCTCGTGTCACTTTCCAATTGAACTGAAACAACCGGTAGCATCTGATGGTTGCTGAAATCTATTCCCCAGCGCAGCGTTTGCGATTTGTGATTCTCATTCATGGAAACACAATCGGTATACTTCAACTGCTGAAAGATTCTTCGTTCTGACCTTCTCTTGTTCGAAAGCAAAGGTTCCATTTTAGTCGACACCGCTTCCAACAAAGCATCAACAGCTGGCTGATTCGAAGTGAACTGTTCGTGACTGTATTGAAATCCAAGAGGGTTAACAGCTTCATTAGCGAAAAGAAGGACAAGTGCTTCCAGTGCATTCGCAACAAATGCGGGAGCGTTGTTTACCACTTCAGTCATTTCAACATGGCTATAACGCACTAACCAAATCCCTTTTCGCTCAAACAATTCAACGTCCAAATCTTTCAGTTCATAAGACGAGAACGCTTTCGAAATAGCGCTGTGCCAAGCGTTGAATCCTTCTGTTGCAGAGAACTTCAATTCAACATAAAATTTCTTCTTGAGGTAATCGAAATAAACCTGACAATGGAAATTAATCTTTTGTTTTTCCTCGGTAGCCTCTATGGTGTATCCTACAAAACCGTTGATGAGATTCTCTGAGACGGTTCCTGAATTGTTGCTAACTGCATGCGCCAATCTAAATGTTGAAATAACCCGAATCAAGTCGTTCAGCAAATGCTTGCATGCCTCGAATTGAATTTTGAAAGGATCCTCGGGATCTGAAGCAATGAGGGTATAATCGTTTATTATTTCCGGAATTATTCCATTGAATAAATTGAATGAAATGTCAAACGACGTAGAAATCGCCTGAGGGTTATTCGTTAAATCTTCAGGTAACAGCATAAATTGAATCTGCTCGAAATTATAATCTTCGCGCAACACCCATTCGTATTCGGAAACCGCATTGCTCAGCGTGTCGAACGCAGAATTGTTATAATTCCACAAGAACAAGTTTTCATATTTCGAAATTTCCTTGCCGTAATTTTTCACGAATTCATCGAGAACACGACGCGTTACTTGCTTCAGCAAATGATAATTTTCAATTTTGGAATAATCCTTCCAATCGGGTAACAGACCTATGGCTACACTTCCATCTTGATAAACGCTCACATGCAGCGCAATGAATGATTTGGTTAGTACATTCTTCGGATAAAAGCACGTCCAAATATACCCTGTCATGGCGCCAATTTGCCATTGATTCACATGGGCATCCCAAGTTAAAGACCCCTCGGAATCGAATGTGTTTAATTTCGTTTTTACAAAATGAAGTACATCCGAAAAAGCTTGTTTGTGCAGGTTTTCTTTGGTTCCGCTTACGGAAACGTCTCCGGTAATCTTGTAATTGCTATCACCTACTCCTTTGTTCAACGTATGAATCGAGCGAATCCAATTTCTTGCATTGTGCATGCGCACGAATGCATCGAGTTGCGTGGGGTTGAAATTAATCTGAGTCGATTGTCTTGCCACGAGCGGATCAATATTCAATGCAGCGGCCCGTTCATCTACTATTGTTTCGAACATTACCGCATCAACACCGTATTGCTCACCCATCAATCGCAGAACAAAATCGTTGAATGATTTTGATTGAATGGCTTCATCAATTGCATCTATAAAACGCTTGTCAATTTCAGGAAACGGATCTTCAATGTTCATCGATTTCGCAACATCTATAACAAGAGATTTCATCTCTGCCGAAGACAATCCTAATTTAACACGCGATATCGATTCGAAGAACTTAAACTCTTCTAGACTTATCTGTTCGTCGTCGAGCGCTACCACAATTTGTTCCTTCAACTCCTCTACTGAAGCCATTTTCCGAAGGTTTTCATTTTCCTTCTCAATGAACGCCAACGCTTCTTCACTCGCCTGAAGTAAAACCTTCCAATCACTTACAATTAGATCGAAATTTTCATTCACTAAAACGCGAATTCCTTTTTCAAGGTTATGACTAAAACTAACTTCTTCGTACTCGCTCGAATCTTCTGATTCAATTTGAAGGGTATTCGATTCACTCTCTGAAACGCGATAAAAGCGATACGACCAGGCATCGTGAAGTTGTTCAATTAAGAACATTAAGGCTTTTTCAAGGGGTGGATTAATTGCATTGAAATAATCTTCGTTGTGCGGCCAGTTTACTTCTTTGTCCTTCACCACTTTGTGCGGGTGAGCCACACGGTTTCTGAGATTTACTACCTTATCGAAAAACTTAATCACGTTTGTTTTTCCCTGAGGAGCGTCGGCAACTTCATTCGCTTCGGCTTCTAGAATTAACCCCTCGAGATTATCTATTTTCCCCTTCACTGCATCGAACAACACTTCAAATCTTTTCACTTCGGGCCATTCATTGTTTTCCCAAACGAGATTATTCAATTTCGATTTATAACCGCCTTTGTTTAACACTTCCATGGTTGAACGAAGGAAGAGTAAGTAGGTTCCGAAACTTAAATTTCTATTGTTCTTCAACAACAGTTTTTCCAATTCCAACGAAGAAATACCGCTGTACTTGTACTCACCTAGCACGAACGCACACACGTGAATAAGCAGGCCCTCGCTCAGATCTAACAGATATTTTTGTCGCGCAGATTTCTCTCTGCATCTTTCGATATCCTCTAAGACATCGCGAAAATTTTTAGGAAGGTCTTGCTGATTCATTGCTTTTAATATTTATTTATTCTTTCGACAGAGGATATATTCCTGCCAGAATTCTGTTGATTTTTCAAACTCCTCTGCCGTTTGTCCTTCATAAGGAAAAGAAAGTGAATATCCTCCTGGGAAGGCAGTAACGATGGAAGATTGACCGTTATTCCTTTCCACAATTACACAAAATTCATAGGCCAATTCGAGTTCCTCCAATAAGGCCACTTCCACTTCAAATCCATTTCGCGATTCCGAAATAATATTTTCAGTACTCACTTGGCTTCGCTGAATAATTCCAGAATTCCCGACAGCTTCAACGGCATGAAAGATTAACGCTTCGCGGAATTCCGATTGCGAAATTACCTCAGACGGTTCGCAGCTATTCACGTATTCGTGCAACTCTCTTGGACTTGCAAATACGTGCGTAAAAAAAACACTCCCGGCTGAATTGGAATTACCGAAATGAATTGCTAAATGCTTTTCTGCTTTTTCGGTTAACTCAATCATTCTTGAAGAATGCATTCACTGTCTTCCAAACTTTCTTCGAATGATGTGGAAACAGATAAGTTAAAATTGGAATGGCTGCTGCTATAGAAACAACAGAAGCCAAGACATAGAACAATTCATTTTCCATTCCCATGTAATCTCTAACCTCTTCTGCGGTTTCAAGAATTGGATCAATAGCTGAAATGGAAGAAATGATTGAGATAATTCCTAAAAGTGCAGCTTGTCTTTTCTCTTGTTCTTCTTGAATGTTCGCGGCTAGACTCTTCAACCTTTTTTCAAAGTTTTTAATCTCTAATTCAACACCCAGCGCTGCCCTCATTTTCGAGTAAATTAAATTGGGAAGGAAGTCGAACGAAATATGACTGAAGTTGTATTCATTCATAAAATCTTCGAATCGCGCTTTGTATTGAACGGGGTCGTCTTTGAACTTCGCATTGAATCTGAACACATTATATTTCAGATGTAAATTGAACAGGTAAATTGAAAAATAAATGCGATTGTACGAACCGAAATTGAACGGATTAAGTGCACCATTGGCATAAAACAAATTCTGTCCAATTACCGTGTACGAGTCGAGCAATGCCAGCGCGGTACTTGAATTGAAGGCACTTACTCGATGTTTCATTATTTCTTTGAAATACTCGGCTGAAGGTGTGAAATAGTTTCCATTCGCAACACAACCTAGCATTGAACCGGTGCCGATCTCATAAAGCAAGTGATCGCGATTGTAATCTTTTCCGGCAGAGGTTTCATCGACACTAAACGCAGAATATATCTTGAATTTCGAACCGCTGTATTCGTCGGAATCTACAAAGTTGGAAGAGTTGGAACGAAGGGAGATGCCATCTAATGCGTATTTGGAAATCCACTCGTGTAATTCTACGTTTTCATTTTCAACGCGCGCACTAAACATCTTCAGAAAAAAAAGCAAATCTGAAACATAATTGAATTCGAGTTCCTGCGGGTCTACTGAAATGGAGAAAACACCTATTTGATTGTCGAAGAGATGCAGTTCTATTTCACTAACATTACCCACAATTTCATTTCCACGTTTTAGGAATTGAATGCGGTGCTCGCATTTCTTGCTGAACGACTGAACAGCATTCTCGCCCGATTGCGTAAGCATGAGTTCATTGAACTCTTTGTAGTACTTATCGCGATAAAACTGCTCAGTGCTTTCTCTTTCCTTGGCGCTTCCGCTATTCAGACTTTCAAATCCGAGCTCAGCAGAAAGCTTCGTTGCAAACTTCTTATTGTAATCAAATATGCCGACTACCTTAATGATGGCGGCTTCTATTTTCGGTAATGTGTTTTCGGTCATAAGCTATTTAAAATTCATTCAGGTAGAAAACATGTTTCTCTGTGCGAACTTAATTACTATTTCTTTAACGGGATTGAGCAATCGCATGGTTTAATAAGAAAAATACACCCCAGGTAATAAAGCCGCACATTTCTTTTTCATGGCAGCGGAACTTGCTATTGGGTTGTTATCAAAGTGAATTAAGTGTAGCGATTTCATTTTAGCCAATTCCTCTGGAACTTCTGCGAACGCATTATACATTAGATCTAAATGCCCTATGCTCTTCAACTCTTTTAGAACTAGAGGGAACGTCTCAAATTTGGTGTGCCTTAAACTCAGCCTTTGCAAATTATCTAGCTTGCCAAACGAAACAGGCAGTTGATTCAAATTCCCCGAACCTAAACTAAATTTTTCTAAATTCTTCAATAGCCCAAAATCCTTAGGCAAAGGGTTCTCTATCGCATCGAATCTAACATCAAGATTCTTCAGAGTAGCAAGATTGCAAAAACTTTCCGGCAAAGGACTTTTCAAACCAGAACATTCCAACCTATTCAAACTTTTTAATTCGCCGATTTCGCTTGGAAGCTCTGATATTTTCGTTGAGAACAGACATAGATATTCCAAATTAAAAAGTCCTTTAATTCTTTTATCTAATTTCGAAATAGGGTTACCACTCAACCTTAATTCGACCAGCGCTTTCATATCAAAAATCGCATCGGGCAATTCAGTGAAAAGACAAGTGGATAAATCGAGGATTCTTAGCTTTGTTAAATTGGAACCCTTTGTTGGCAACTTTAAAAGCTTCTTACATCCGTAAAGATTTAATTCTTCCAGATTACTCAAAGTCCCAACGGACGCTGGAATCATCTCTAGGGAAGCATTTCCCTGTAAATTAAGCATTGAAAGTTTTTGGCAATCTCCAATGTTTTCGCTGATTGCAATTATATCATTTCCTTCAAGATTCAAAGTTTCTAAACTTTTCAAATCACCGATAGAATCATTCACTTCTTTTAACCCAGAAGAGCTCAAATCTAAATGACTAAGACTTGAAAGATCTTTAAGACTCTTTGGAAGTTCTGTAATAGTTTGACTACCGATTTCGAGCCATTCCAATCCTTTCAAATTCAAAATGGCTTCAGGAAAACCTGTTAGCTTATTGTAACTCAAATTGAGCCTCTTCAGCTTTTTCAAACCACCTATTTCATTGGGAATTTCCATTAAAGCATTTCTGTTCAGATCTAATTCTTCCAAATTCTTCAACTCTGAAATTAAAGGACTCAGCTCTGAAATATTTCTATTTGAACCCAAATTCAAACTCTCCAATTCACTTAGACCGAAAATACTTTTTGGAATTGAACTTAATTCTATATTCGATAAGTTCAGATGCGTTAATTTACTTAAGCCAGAAAATGAATCAGGCAATTCGGTTAATTTGTTTCCATATAAATTCAGCCTTTTAAGTTCTTTCAACTGAAACAAGCCTTGAGGTAATTTCTGAATTTTGTTGAACTGCAAATTCAAGTCCTCCAACCAAGTCATTAAACCTATACCCTCTGGCAGCTCCGTAATTTGGGCTTCTTCATTTGAAGACAACTTTATCTCCACCTCTATCTCTTTAAAAAAACCCTTTTCGTATTGACGATTCGTCCAAGAATTCCACTGAAGATCAAGACAACGAATCTTCTTAAAATGATTAACCGAATCGGGCAACAAGACTCTATTCAACATGGCCACAGATTCAACCCTTAAAGTATCTACCTTTCCCTTTGCAATTATCTCTTCAATTCTGCTCAATGGAACGTTTAACCATGATTTATTAATTACCAAAACATTCTTTGGGTACTTCAAATCAACGTGCACCTTTTTGATTGCATCCCAACCCAAATTATATCGGTATGTATTGAAAGCTATAAAATCATTAATTTCCTTAAAAGGATTCTCGTAAACAAACAGCTCTTTCAAAGAAGTGAGCTTCTCTAATTCCTCTGGAATACGCTCCAATCGATTCATCGAAACATCGAGCCATTCCAAGTTCTTAAGATTCGCTATACTGCCGTCTAACGATGTAATTCCGTTTTGCGTCAAATCGAGTCTTCTCAGACTTGTCAATTTGAATAGCGAATCTGGAATAGCAGAAACCTCGGTTCGAATCACACTAAGTTCTTCTAGATCTTGCAGGTCACCAATATTTTCAGGAATGGCTACTAGCTTCTTTTTTGAAAAATAATTACCGCGAACTTGAACTACTTTGATTCCCTTGAGCCATTCTATTTTTCCAGTTGAAAAATGACTGTCATAGGCATCTGAAGCGATTCTTACAATCTTTGTTTGAAGCACCTCAAAAATTGCAGGATAAAAACTCGTCGGAATTACCTCAAACTCTTTTGTAATTGTTAAAGTTCCAGCCGGCTCGAAATTCTGTTCGTTGCGGTAGTATTCAAAATCGGATTTGTACGTTGGTGAGGTTCTTAAGCGCGGCGCATTTCTATGCATTGCGGGCAAAGAATTGTCTGGAGCAAAAGCAACCAGCAACAGTCGTTTTATCTCAGATGTCGCGGCTTCCTCTCCTTTTGGTTGCTGCAATTTTCCACCTAGCCAGTATTTGTTAATTGCTTCAACTTTAATTTCGTCTAGACCATCTATAATCAGTTGGTGGTCTGTAAGCGTCGCGAATAATTCTTCTATTTTTTTCATGTTAAAATTTCATTTCAAACAAGTAATCTGAAAACACGCAGAGTTATTTCCCCATTTTTCTTTTCGCAAACTCACTTGCACCAGGCCAATCATCGAATAGATCGCAATCGCAGGCGGAGCCAACTTTTTTCAAATCATATTGCCAACCATTGAAATCTTCCAAATCTTCTCTATTCGATTCATTTAGATTGTAGTCATTCTTAGGGAATCCAAGGAGAAATTCCACCACGATTTCAAAGACATAAGAACCATAATGACCATTTCCTGAATCTTGTATCGCCTCAAATTTCTCTTCAATTACCTCATGAAACATAACAGCTACTTGATCAGAATCAAAGCCATTGCGAGACTGCTTAAGTGAGTAATTCTGCATACCAATCCAAAGTCTTGATATAGCATTATTATAAAACTTTACATCACTCCAACTCTCAGTGTCCCATTGTATATCAGATTTGCTCATAATAAATTCGGTAAATGGGAGCCCTTCTTCATCTTCATTACTTGTCCACTTGCAATCACCCCAATTGTTATCAATCTCGGAATCATCGAAATAAGTCTCAAATTCAATCTCCGGTATAAAATCTAAATTCGTTTCAAATGAATTTATTAATTCAGAAACTTCCTTGCAATAAAGTCCAACTTCGGGTGTATCATTGAAATAAATGTAATTATCAATGTTCGCACTTGCACTTTCTAGCAACTTTGAAATTGCCTGGAGTAACCAAAAGCATTCGTGATTCGAATTAACAATTGCAATAATCTTTTCACAAAAGGCTTTAAACTCTTCCTTTCTATTCTTAATAATTAGAAATTCAATTTTGAATAATAAACTCTCAATATGCACAGCCGGATCTGAAAACCCCTCTCCATTGACAAACACATTTAAGTCTTCCTCCTCAAGTTTAATCTTTTCGGCGCCTTTAAAATAGGAAATGACTTTGGTGCTCAACACTTCCGGATCACATTGTAATTTTTCATCTGCAAATGCTATAGCTGTCCAATCCTTTTTTATGGCGGCTAAAACCAACTCTCCATCTGCTCTCAACTCCTCGCTTGCATGTTTCAACACATGAGCATCAACCTTGATAGCTTCTGAAAGGAAATTTTTATCCTTCATCCAAGCAACTTTTCCATCTACCCCACCTTGGTATTCTTCATCGAAGTCTTCAAGTGAAAACCCTTCCTCTAAACATTGCTTTTGTTCGGAGCTAAGGTTGTCATTTAAAAGATAAGCGAGACAATCATCATTTTTTATTGCAGCTTCAATAACTTCTCTATCTTTCTTCAAATCGTCTGAGGCATATTCTAGTGGGCTGGCATCCTCTAATAATGCAATCAAGACAACTTCCTTATCGCTCTTTAAATCGTCAGATACAAATTCCAAGGCACTACCTTGGTTGGAAATAGCTGCAATTGCTACTGTCTTGTCCGTTTTCAATTCTTCTGATGCATATTCCAGAGCCCATCCTGCGTTTGAAACAGCTGCTAAAACAATCTCCTTATCATCTTTACATTTATCTGAGGCATATTGAAGTACTCCACCGTTTTTGGAAACAGCAGCCAAAATAAGTTCCTTATCGTTCTTCAAATTTTCAGAGACGTATTCAAGAATTGACTCATCCTTTTTCATAGCTGCTAGAATGAAATCCTTCGAGTCAAGCCATTCCTTCGGGGCTTCTTCATAATCCCAAGAATCTTTGGTTTCAATCCATTTCAATTGCTCTTTTGTTAATGTTGCAGGAGCAGAACTATCTTTTGCACTATCGCTTACACATTCCCCATTCCACTTCCCACGCAGAGGGCCGGGTTCAAGACCATTCTTCCATTTCCCTTCGAAGCCATTGTCGTTAAATGTCAATTCAATAAGTCCAACCGCATTCACAGCGGTATTGTGAAAGGTTGCGCTTAGGACATTTCCTTCGAACGTTCCTGTGAGCGTAGCGTTCGGGTATGTACCTGTTATTGCTCCATTCTTCACTTCTGTAAAAGTTACGGTCACGTTTTCTTCAGCAACGTGGTATGGGGTGTTTAGTTTTATCATTATTTTCTAGTGCTTTTAATTCTATTATTTTTACTTGATTACAAATCTTCCAATAAGTCGTCGTAACCGTTATTTGCCAGCTCTTCGCGCAGGAATCCCAAGAATTCCGGATCAATTTCATCTGTCATATCTCTAATAATCTCTACTGCCTTTCGCATTATTTCTTCGTTGTAGGTTAATTCAGAATCATCATTGAAGCATACACCAACATAATCATCTGGATTTTCTACCAATTGGATAGCTTTTTCACCAGCGGCTGACACCAAATCGCTGCTTTCAAAGTATTCTCCATTTATTGTGGCTGCCGTAAACCAGGTAATGTCTTCATATGATTCTGCTATTTCAATTCCTAAAGCATATGTTTCTTCCGTAAATTCTTTGGCTTTATCTCCATCGAAAAATGGCTGATAGTCACTTTGAATATTCTCACCTAAGGTTCTGAATTCGCTGCTTAAAACAGCCTTTTCTTTAAGGGTCTCTAGTAACTCGCCCCACTTCGTTGAATAATACTCCAATGAGTTAATTCCATCAAAAGGCTCTCTATCTGCAAACCAGCATAATTGACCGAAAGTCCGATTAATTTGCTGAATTGTTTCAATTAAGGTGTAGGCACTTTCTTTTCCTTGAAAAGTGCCTTCAACAGCCAATTCAGTTAAAATGGATTCTAATTCTAACAATCTATTTCCGTCATACTCTTGACAAAATTCATAGAGGGAAACTCTTCTTTTAATAATAACTTCATTCTTTTCTATCTCCGCTTCGATTGTTCCACTCCACTTTCCGCGCATAGTTCCAGGCTCAAGGCCTTTCTTCCATTTTCCTTCAAATCCGTTTTCGCTGAATGTGATTTCAATTAATCCAACCGCATTGATTTCGGTGTTGTGAAAGGTTGCATTTAGCACATTTCCTTCGAGTGTGCCAGTAAGTGTGCCGTTGGTGTATGTGCCTGTGATGGCGCCATTCTTTACTTCAACAAATGTTATGTTGTCGTTTTCTTCAGCTACGTGGTAAGGGGTGTTTAGTTTGATCATGATAAATAAATATTAAATAAATTTTATAGTTACTCTAATTTCAATCAAGGACAATATAGGTCACTGATAATACTTTCTGAAAACGCAATATAGTCGTATCCTGAACTCACCGAGCTCTTCAGGTAGTAATTGGCAGAGATCTCTGAACTTCCCTCAAACTCATGAACGTTATATCCCAATGCCTTCAAGACGTCAAGAATTTGATCTGGTATTGCATTGTCATCGTCTGATAATTCTGAATGACTGCTGGCTGAAATTGAAAAAATAAATTCCGCAAGCTCCTCTGCATCGTTCTGCTCCACAACAGTGTCTAAGGCGTAAACGAAATAGCTCGAAAGTAAGTTTGAAAAACGCGTAAACTCATCAAAATCCTCATTAACCTTTGCAATCTCCAATTGTTCTGCTTTAACAACATTTTCAATCAAACCAGAGTCTCTCAAAGCGTCAATAGAAAGAGCATATTTATTCATCATTTCCTCTTCCTCTTCCAAGAAGAAAGAACTCCAGACATTGACATAGTCTTGAGAAATTTGTTCGGCAATCTTTCCGAGAAAAACAAACTCAGGTTTAGCAGAGATAAATTCATTCAACTGATTATACAAATTGTCTAAGAATGGTTCTTGAAGATCCAATTCCATTTGACTTGCTTCGGCTAAATTTTCATTTAGTTTTTTGATGAAAGATGACAAACCATTTTCGGTATAATCTTTCATTTCATATTTTTTTTCACTCATAAGATTATTTGTTTTTTTTCTTTACAATAAACTACACGCCCTTCAACTCAAGATTCGACAGATGCAGCAATAGCACGTAGGTATTGTCTTTCACCCTTCCCTCCAGAAATGCGCGATAGGTTTTTCCTCCGTCTTGAAAGACTAGCGGTTCGTTACCTTTGGCACCGCCGCCCAACATCATT
>JBEIFO010000027.1:0-13840 GCA_040382375.1 Crocinitomicaceae bacterium | reverse complement strand
TTTCTTGCTGTCAACTTTTGCTGCAAGGAATGCGCAGTAGGTCATAACGTCAAGTGGATTCGATACAATAACAATAATTGCATCTGGCGAATACTTCACAATGTTCTCCGTAACACTTTTCACAATACCCGCATTAGTTGCGATCAAATCATCGCGGCTCATTCCAGGTTTTCTTGGTAATCCGCTTGTGATTACAACAACATCTGAATTAGCTGTTGCAGCATAATCATTGGTGCTACCAACGGTTCTGCTGTCATATAAATTTATAGGTGCTGTCTGCCAGATGTCAAGGGCTTTTCCTTCTGCAAATCCTGGCTTGATGTCCAACAATACAATTTCGTTGGCAATTTCTCGATGAGCTAATACATCGGCACAAGTTGCACCAACATTTCCAGCTCCAACAACAGTTACTTTCATGTGTTCTATTTTTTGCAAAATTAGTGAAACAAGCGGGCTGTTGAAAATGATTTTTATTTAAAATTGGAATCAGTATTTTTTTGGCCTAATTTTCCATGGTGATTAAGAAACTATTTGAGATATGATTGCAAAACTCCGTGTGATATTTATTTTGGCCGTATTGCTTGTTTCATTGCAAGAGGGATTCTCTCAAGTTCCTGGAAAGGTTTTGCCCGATGGTGAATTTGGAAAAGATTACAATGCTTTCGATGCTAAAAACAAGCGTGATGGTGTTTGGATAAGAGTATATAAATACCATCCCGAGGTCATGTATTACAAGGGAAAGTATGCCCATGGTATACCGACGGGGATTTTCGAATTTTATAGTGAAAATGGTCTTTTGAAATCAACTATTGATCACGTTCAAGACAGCACCATTAATGACGTAACAAATTATTACACCGATGGAAAAACGGTGTTAAGTAAGGGTAGGTATGTTGGGAAGAAATTGAATAAAAAGTGGGAAAGACAAAAGCAAGGAAAATGGGAGTTTTACAATGAAAGAGGTAATTTAATTCGTTATGAAAATTACAAAGACAATGTTCTTCAAGGAGAGTCCAAAGTCTATTATCCGAGTGGTCAATTATCTCACGAATTGCTTTATGTGAATGGCAAATTGAACGGTCCGTTTCAAGAATTCAATAGTGATGGGAAACTGGCTAAGAAAGGTACCTACCTCGACGATAATTTTCATGGTATTGTCGTTTTTAACGGACCTAATGGTACGAAAGTCAAAGAGGGTAAATTCGAAAAAGGGAAAAAAGAGGGGGAGTGGTTATATTTCGCGCCGAGTGGCCAGTTAGAGGCTAAGGTTATGTTTAAAAATGACAAAGAGGGGGAGAAGAAATATGCGAACGGAACTTTTGATTTTTATTATCCAAACGAAATCCCAAAGGCAGAATATACTTATCGCAATTTTTTATTGGAAGGGAAATTTGTTGAATATTTTGAAATAGGTCATTTTGAAAAATTACCCGCTAGTGAGGAAGATAAAGCAGAAGGTATTATCTATCGAGAGCAGTTGGTAGGTACTCAGGTAAAAAGAAAAGGAAGTTATGTTAAAGGTCAATTACACGGTGAAGTCATCTCTTTTGATATTGGTGGCGCTATTGAAAAAATTGAAATTTATGAAATGGGTACATTAAAGGAAACGAAATAAGCGTATGCGCAGTATTTGTTGTTTTTTGTTTCTGACTTTTGCTTTGAGTAGTCTTTATATTGGATACGCTCAGTCTTCGTACAACACTTATTTCGTGCAATTCACAGATAAAGCGAACTCAACTTTTTCGCTCTCTAATCCAAGTGCATACCTCTCAGCGAAGGCTGTCGAAAGAAGAATTAGAACAGGAGTAGGTTTCGATTCACTTGATATTCCTGTGAACCAATTATACATACAACAAGTCCTTCAACTTGGAAATTCAAAATTGTTGTTGAAGAGTAAGTGGTTCAATTCAATTACCGTGGAGCTCTTGGATACTGCTATTGCGGCTTCTTGGAAACAGCAAGTGGAGGCTCTTCCGTGTGTATTCCAAGTGAAATCATTGCCAAGTATTCCATTCGAGAAAGTTTCCATTCACAAAGGAACGCAGTCCGAAGACGCAATGGTTTCAGACGAGTTCTACGGTCCGAGTTTTAGACAGACAGAAATGTTAAACGGACATCTTCTGCATCAATTAGGTTTGAATGGCAAGGGTATGGACATTGCGGTTTTTGACGGCGGATTTCTCTTTGCGGATTTGCTTCCTGCAATGTCTCATTTGTTTGATGAAGGAAGAATCATTGAAACGCACGATTTTCTTCATTACAATTCACCTGCGGTATTCGACGCCTCTACGCATGGCACAATGGTCCTAAGTCACATGGCTGGAATAATGAAGGATTCACTTTACGGAACTGCGGTAGAGGCAAATTATTACTTATTTCAAACCGAAGATGTATTTCGTGAAGTGCGGTTGGAAGAGGATACTTGGATTCAAGCAGCGGAATGGGCCGATAGCATTGGAATAGATGTGATAAATTCAAGTTTGGGATACTCACTATTTGATGAAGATTACATGAACTATTCGACTTCGGATATGAACGGAAGTACAACTCGAATTTCGCAAGCAGCTGAAATTTGTGCACTCAAAGGAACACTTGTCGTGAACAGTGCTGGAAACAGCGGCGATGATCCTTGGCATGTCATTACAGCTCCATCAGATGCAGAACACGTGTTGTGCATAGGTGCGGTTGATTTAAACGGAAATCACGCTTCGTTCTCTGGTTTTCATCCTCCTGGACTTAACGATGTAAAACCGAATGTGGTTGCCATGGGAAGACAAACGGTATATGCCGCAATAGATAGCACGATTTCTAGAGGAAATGGAACTTCATTTAGTTCTCCCATTCTTGCAGGAATGGCAGCCACACTCTGGCAAGCTTTTCCAACAGCAACGAATATGGATATTTTCAATGCCATTGAAGAAAGCGCAAGTTTGTATGCAACTCCGAATGATTCTATGGGATACGGAATTCCTGATTTCTGGAAGGCTTTTGTGAATCTTTCCAATCACATATACAGTCAACCGAATGAACATTCGGTCCTCGTTTTCCCTCAGCCTTCAGACGGGCAATTCGAAATTCGTGTGGAAGGGAATTTTCCAGATGCAAACAATTACCACTACCTCTATGATAGTAGCGGCAGGTCTGTTAAGTATTACAAATGGGAATACAACTACAGCGAACCGTGGGCCATTTACCACGTGGATTTGACTCCCCAACCAGTCGGGCAGTATTATTTCGTAATTGAATCTTCACAAGGAATTCAAGTAGTTCCCCTTCAAAAAAAATAAAATGAAAAAAACGTTACTTTTTGTTTTTGCTTTCTTCTCAATCGGATTTTCTTTCGCGCAAGGTCTTGGACATACCACACTGACCTTCACTGATGCTACGCGAAACAATCGTTCAATTCCATGCGAAGTATATTATCCAGCGCTTTCGGCAGGAGATGACATTGCGGCATTAGACCCCGCGTTTTTAGCATTAACAGGTTATCCGGCAGTCGCAGTAGGTCATGGTTTTGTAATCGGAGCTGCGAATTATTCGTTGATTGCGGAACAGTTAATTCCCTTCGGATTTGTTGTTGCATTGGTGAATACGGAAACAGGATTTGCCCCAAGTCATGAGAATTTTGGTTTAGACTTGGCATTTGTAACGCATGCCCTTCAACAAGAGTCTCAAAATTCAACTTCAATTTTGCACAACATCGTGAATCAAGAAAGGGAGGCTATAATAGGTCATAGCATGGGGGGAGGTGCAGCTTGGTTAGCTGCCGCCTCAGACCCATTGATTGATGCAGTTGTTGGTCTTGCTCCTGCGGAAACAAATCCAAGCGCTATCGCTGCTGCGGCTTCTGTTAATTGTAACACCTTGGTTTTTTCAGGAAGCGAGGACGCTGTTACACCACCTGCCGATAATCATCAACCCATTTTTGATGGCACCAATGGGTGCAAAACATTTGTGTCATTAACAGGAGGCTCGCATTGCGGATACATTAACGCAGGAACCTTGTGCGACTTTGGAGAACCTCTGGGTGGAAGTTTAGCTAGATCAGATCAACAAGAAGCTTATTTGACATTGATGACCGCTTGGCTTCGTTATTTTTTAAATGCGGAATGTGTTGAAGCGCTATATACAGACTATGTAACATCGCATTCTTTTGTGTCAGCGGATCCTCTTGCTGCTTGCATGCTCTGTGGAAATGTCAGTGGAGTGCAGTCTAAACAAGTGAGTGTTTTTCCAAATCCGAGTGAAGGCGAATTCGCTATTCAATGGAAAGGAGAGGTCTATAATCAAATTGAAATATTCGAGGCTACAGGAAAGATAATAGTGAAGGAAAAACTTTTACAACAAGAAATTTTCAACGTAAACGAGAAGTTAAAATCTGGAGTTTATTGGGTGAAACTTTCGAATGAAAAATCAACAGCAACTCAAAAGGTTATTGTTGAATAACGAAATGAAAAACCCCGCATTTGCGGGGTTATCTTTGTGCGCCCACCTGGGCTCGAACCAGGGACCCACAGATTATGAGTCTGTTGCTCTAACCAACTGAGCTATAGGCGCGGGACGGCAAATTTAAGAATAATGCATCTTTGTACAACATGAAAATATTCATAAAAAACATAAAATCACTCTACGGGACTCATTCTCAGGAAGTCTCGTCTGTGAAAGGAGCGAATATGAATGTGCTCCCATGTATTGAAAACGCATGGTTGGCTGTAGATAACGGAACCATTGCAGCTTTCGGTTCCATGGATGATTTTGATGGAATTGAAGATTGGAGAGATTTAACAGTCATTGATGCTGCAGGAAAATTTGTTATTCCAGGTTGGTGCGACAGTCATACACACACGGTGTTCGCGGCTTCGCGTGCCGATGAGTTTGAAGATCGTTTAAACGGATTGACATACGAGGAAATAGCAAAGCGTGGCGGTGGTATTTTGAATAGCGCTAAGAAGCTCGCTGCAATGAGCGAAGAGGAATTATTTCAAGCGGCGTTTGAACGTTTGAATGCGATGATGCATTCAGGAACCGTTGCCGTTGAAATTAAAAGCGGATACGGCCTCAATGAAGAGAACGAATTGAAAATGCTTCGTGTTATCAAACGATTAAAATCGGAGCATCCCTTAGAAATTAAATCTACCTTTCTTGCGTTGCACGCCATTCCATTTGAATATAAAGATCGAGTAGATGAATTTGTAAATCTCATGGTGAATGAAGTTCTTCCAAAAGTCACTGCTGAAGGTCTCGCAGATTTTGTAGATGCGTTCTGCGAGGAAGGATATTTCTCAGTAGCGCAAATGAATCAATTAATAGACGCTGCTCAAGAGTTAGGTATTCCTGCTAAGGTGCACGTAAATCAATTTAATGTCATGGGTGGAGTAGATGCCGCGGTCAAGCGAAATGCGCGCAGTGCAGATCATTTGGAAGAGCTAACAGATGAAGATGTAAATAGTTTGTTGGAAGGAAATACAATGCCCGTCGCACTTCCAGCGTGTTCTTTCTTCTTACGAATTCCATACACTCCGGCACGAAAAATAATCGATGCAGGTTTGCCAATCGCTTTAGCAACCGACTTCAACCCCGGTTCTTCTCCATCAGGAAACATGAATTTTGTAAATAGTCTCGCTTGCATTCAGCAGCGTATGCTTCCTAATGAAGTAGTCAATGCTTCTACATTGAACGGTGCTTTCGCGATGGATGTGCAAGATGCTTTAGGAAGCATAACGGTAGGAAAGAAAGCGTCTCTCATCATAACAAAACCATTGAATTCGCTTACTGAATTGTTCTATTATTTCGGAGAGAATAACATTGATCAAGTTATTGTGGAAGGTAAAATTGTAGACGCAAAAGCTAATTAACTTCGCACCATGGCAGGAAACACGTTTGGAACTTTATTTAGACTCACCACTTTTGGTGAATCCCACGGTCCTGCCATTGGAGGTGTCGTTGACGGTTGTCCTGCGGGGGTAATAATCGATGAAGTTTTTATTCAGATGGAATTGGACCGCCGCAAACCTGGCCAGAGTGATCTTACAACTTCTCGAAGAGAATCAGATCGCGTTCAAATTCTTTCAGGTGTTTTAAATGGAATAGCCACAGGTGCTCCAATAGGTTTTATCATTCAAAATGAAGATCATATTTCGAGCGACTACGATAATTTGAAAGATGTATTCCGTCCCGGACATGCCGATTTTACTTGGCAAGAAAAGTTTGGAATTCGTGATCACAGAGGTGGTGGAAGAAGCTCGGCAAGAGAAACAGCTTGTCGCGTGGTTGCAGGAGCAATTGCGAAGTCGGTATTAAACCGAATGAACATTCGGGTGAGTGCCTATGTGAGCAGCGTGCACAAGATAATGGTACCTGTTGCTTATGATAAATTGAATCTCGATTTAGTCTATAGCTCGCTCATTCGTTGTCCACATGAAGAAACAGCCGCTCGTATGGAAGCTGCTATTCGTCAAGCCAAAGAAGAGAAAGACAGCCTCGGAGGAATTATTACTTGCGTTGCAACCGGCGTTCCTTCCGGATGGGGAGAACCTGTATTCGATAAGTTGCATGCTCAATTGGGACACGCCATGCTTTCCATAAATGCGGTGAAAGCGTTTGAAATTGGAGACGGATTTTCTTCCACATTAAGAAAAGGAAGTGAGAACAACGATTCCCTTCAAACCAACCATGACGGCGGAATACAAGGTGGTATTTCAAACGGAAAAGATATCGTTTGTAAAGTAGCTTTCAAGCCAACAAGCACCATAGGAAAAAAACAAATCGCGCGCGATTCAAACAATCAAGAAGTTGAATTAGAAGCCGCTGGAAGACACGATCCATGTGTTCTTCCGCGTGCAGTAGCAGTTGTTGAAGCAATGGCCGCAATCACTCTTTTAGACGCGGCATTGCTTTCCAGAACGAATAAAGTCTAGTTTATTCAACAATCAGCTTCACCGTTGAACTGTTGTTGTTGTCTTGCACTTTCACGAAATAAACTCCAGCACTTATTCCATTCAAGTCAATGTCTATTGAACTTGCTTTGTCTGAACGATTGATTCTCTCTTGCTTGCAGACTTGTCCTTGTATGTTGTACAACGAATACGTTAATCGTTCATCAAATCCATTCGCAATGAGTTTAACTTTTTGCTTGGCAGGATTAGGCATGAGTAGAATTTGCGTTGCATTGGCTTGCTCTTCTTCAACGCCAACAAGATTTGTATTCCAATAAAAATATTGTTCAATCTCAGCGCCAAAGTCATTTTCGAATTGTTTGAAATATGCTCCTGCCGCGCGGTCTAGATTGCAGTACCCATTCCCATCGTTGTTTGCGAAAAACGAAAGTCCGTCTCCACCTGTGTCAGTAATTTTAAAACGGTAGCAACCTGCGTTTAATTGAAGGGTGTCTCTATGTGTGGTGTTGGCTTGTGTGAATGATTTAGTGAATATCGGATTGTCGTTTATGTCGTATAACGTATATGCGCTTTCCCAGTATGATGCATTGGTTCTAAAAATGATAATGAGTTTGTTATTATCAGTATTCGGTAAATAAGAATATACAGGAGGACGAGTAAATGCAGATTCAGCATGGTTATTCGATGGGTTGTTATCTGCACCATCGGCGCTTTCACCAAGGTCAATAAAGAATCTTCCGGTTGTGGAAGTTGCATTCCAAAGTGCAGGATCGCTGTAAGTTAATTCAACCACTTCACTTTCCATAAAGCCAAGGTTTCCTGTCCAAGTATAGACTTCAGTAGCACCTCCAATAACACCATAAGAAATTTTAACATCGGTCAATGGTTGTGATCCTTTGTTGCGCAAAACGAATTTCGGATTGTCGCAAATCGGGTTCCAACGCGAATGATTTTCCCAGTTGCTTGGTGCGAGGACTTGTTCTATTTCAGGGTCATGCGCATGGTTTTTCGCTCCGTAATAAATAGCCTGACTTTCAGTAACGTAGTTTCCGTAAGGGTCAGTGGTAATGTTATATTCAGCGCTGACCTGATTGTTTTGAATGAAGGGCGTTAATTCGAATTCTTCAGTTTTCCCTTCCATTCCAGGGCACCATCCTGCGCGAGCATAGATCCACGTTCCGCCTTGCGGGAATAATGGGTTCTTATCGCAGTCGTGCATAATTTCCCAACTGAAAGTTGGGCTTCCATTTACATTAATCGAGTGCGTGTTGTAACAGAACTCTCCGCAGTTGTTGGCATCGTTTCCGAATCCATGTCCAGTTAATGTGGTTCGAAGTTTCAATTCACTTTCGTTGGGTTGAAGGGTGAATGTCTTTTCATTCACTACATTGTTGAATCCCCCAAGTCCCCAGTTGCCTTGCCAGACGTTCGCAATGCGCTTCACATCACGTGCGGGAGTTCCTTCAATGAATACAAATTTCAAATCAAGAAGTTCTTGCCAGTTTCCGGCTTCGAGTTCAACACTATCGCGAAGTAAGTTTGCGAAATCGGTAACATCATAAATCCATGTCCAACCATCGCCTAAATCCAATTGAATTCCATACGGAGTAATGAAACGGCCTAATTCATAGCGATTTACAACATCGAATGGAGCGCCATAATAGAACAAAGTGTCGTTGGTTAAGATCTCGTCTTCTGCTGCGAACGTGCTGTCAATCTTTTCACCAAGTGAATTGTAAGTGAACTGCCAGCGCGATAAGTAAGTCGTTGCAATGTTTAGAATTTGAGGATTGTGATTCACAATCTCATATTCAATTTTAGAAATGGGCGCGTCAGACACTTCAACATTAATTGTGCTCGTCGTTTGCGAAGCGGTTAAGGTATTTCCCTGTGTAAAATACATTTTAGGTCTGAAGTCTAATGCTTGAGCAGACTGCGTTAATTCATATCCGTTGTATGAAATGAAATTCGGATTGCCTAGAGTGTATCCGTTGAAATTGTTTCCTGAAATGTCATTTACAGCGCCGTTGCTATCGTTGTTGAAGTTGTAATGCACCAATAGCGAAGGATCGCTTGGCCCGCCGGCATAAATGGTTTGAATTTCTGCGTCGTTCAATTCGCTAGAGAAAACAGTGAAATCGTCGATGTCGCCGCGATAGAAATTACTCCATGTGGAAGCAGCACCTATGCTGAATTGCGTAATACTGTTCATAGGAAAAACTTTTCCTGTTCCGCTGTGCCAAAGAACTCCGTTGAGGTAGGCCTTCATTTCTCCAGTCACCGTGTTTTTAGTGAATGCCCAGTGGTTCCAAATACCTTCATAATCGGCAGGATTGGCTGCTTTATCTATGCGGTCATAACTTCCTCCTGAATTTCCAGCGTCCCAATACACGCGACTATTGCTCCAGGGTAAGTGTGCATTCAGCACACGATTGTTGCTGCTGTTTTTCGCTTCGAAGGTTGTTCCGTTTTCGGGTTGTGCATTCGCGTCTCCGCGTAACCAAAAGGCGATCGTTATCTCAGTAGAAATGGAAGCGAAAGCTGATGCTGGAATTCGAATTTCATCGTTTCCGTCAAAGCGAACGAATTTGTTATTTCCAATTGAAGCTATGGCGTTTAAGTTCGAAGCTTCGCCCAATGAAGCAACGCCAAGTTCTGAAGGGTTTCCGTCGTAAGACACTTCAACAAGAATATTACTTGCACCGTCCCAAGAGAAAGGGGAGTTCAAGGTTAAGTAAAACGTTCCGTTTTGATTTACATCTGTATTGCTCAAATAATAAGTGCTCATAGAACCATTGTCTAGAGCGGTCAACGTGCTTGAAGAGGTTTGCTTCAATCGGATTCTTAAATTTTGATAATTGCCTGCGTTGCCTGTTAAATCGAAACCGATCTGCCAAATGTTTCCAGCTTGAACACCAGCGCTAGCAAGTTCAGTTGCTGAATAGAGCCATTGGTAGCGTGCGCTTGCATCACTTGTGAAAGGTGAATTTGATGATTGAATGTTATTGCCAACGCTATATGAAAGAGCATCTCCCGGATTGTTTATTGTTGATGTGATTTGTTCCGTTTGAAAAATATCAAAGGGTGCATCAGAGCGAATTGCAGCCGTGCTGAAATTTTGATTGTTGATGAGGTAATGCGGATGTTGTTGAAGTGTAGAGTCAAGCGCTCCTGTGTGCTCGAATAGGTAGTTGTAGGATAAATAGTCCCACTCTCCGCATGGGTAGGCTAATCCGCCCGCTGTTCCGTCGCTAAAGCATTTCAATGTGTGATACATCAAAACTTTTTGGTAATTCACGCCATTGTCAGATGCAGGGAATTGAAACCACCTTCTTCCAGGCGAGTCATAGCCGGTAGCAGGATTGTTTTGTGCTTCAAACGTATAGGTTTGAACAATTGTGGTATCACCTGGCTGTGCAAGCGTGTGAATCGATAAAGCGAGGAAAAGAAAAAGGTAAAGATGTTTCATTTGAAAAGTTTATGCGTTATAAAGATAAGTAAAATCAGGGCACACAGCGTTTTTATGGCATAAGCATTTCTTGACTTTCCGGAATAGTCGCTAGAAATTCGAATCATGAAAGAAGAATTTTTACATTTCGTTTGGCGAACACAGTCGTTCACCCAACTGCCTTTGACAACAACAGATGGCAATGTTGTACATGTTGAATACCCTGGTTTTTTAAACCGACATGCAGGACCAGATTTCATGGATGCGCGGGTTCAAATCGGAGACGTCCTCTGGTGCGGACCGGTTGAACTTCATTTGAAATCATCGGATTGGTTGCTTCATGGCCACACGGGTGATCCGAGATATGACAATGTGATTCTTCACGTTGTTTATGAAATGGACAAACAAATTCCGGCAAACGTTCCAATTCTCGAATTGAAAAATCACATCATTGAGGGACAATGGAAAACTGTTCAGCAGTGGAGAAATGTTCAAGATCATATTCCTTGTGGTGGAAATTTCGGCGATTTGCGAAGTGTTGTTCGCACCAATTGGATGAACCGCATGGCGGTTGAACGTTTAGAAAAAAGAGTTTCCGAGTGGCGCAGCAGGTCTATGGAGCTGAACGGAGATCTTTTGCAGTTGTTTTACGAAAAGTTTTTCAGAGCGTTTGGCTTTGGTTTGAACGGAGAAATGTTTGAGCATGTCGCTACACGTTTTACTTTTCGCAATTCCCTTCGAATTTTAGATGAACCCGAATTATTGAAGGCAGTATTGCTTCAGATGTTCGGATTCGAAACAGCACGTTCGAAAGCAGTTGTATGGAAAAAGGCATCTGCCCTTATAGATGCAAATCAATGGAGTTCCATAGGACCTAAAGCCCTGAATACAGGAAAAATCCGTCCGAAGAGAAGCAATAAAGTTCGAGTTGAGCAATTGGCCGATGAACTTCCTCAGATTTCGCGCTGGTGGAATATGATTTTTAATAAGGCCGAAATGACAGAATGGAAAGCCGAGTTTTATAAAAAAGGAAAGAGGAATCCCATGTTCGCTCACTTATCGGTGAACGTGTTTGCACCCTTGTTGTTTTTTCTTCACGAAAGAAAAATGGATGAGTCCTACGCGGAAAGGGCACTTGAGTTATTGGAGTTGATTCCACTTGAAGACAATCGAATTACACGTTTGTGGAAAATTCATGATGTTGTTGGAACCAATGCCCTCGAATCTCAAGGATTAATTCATTTGTATAGTGTGTACTGCGAATCAAGAAAATGTCTAAATTGCGCTTTAGGAGCTGAAAAACTGAAAAGAGATGAATTTGATGAAGTCCTTATTTGATTTTTGCGAACTGCGATTTTTCGGGGTGTGCGATGCTTTAGGGAAAAAACTCAATATGAATTCAAATCGAATTCGGCTTTCATTTGTCTATCTGTCCTTTCTGACATTTGGCTCTCCCATTGTCATTTATTTGGTTCTTCATTTTTGGCAAAAGCATTCATTAGCTGGTTTTCGCCTTCGGAAAAAGAATCGGATATGGGAGTTGGACTAACTTTTTTCTAAGCTATTCCATTGAAAGCTTGGAAGTTTGAAAGTTTTTCGTACTTTTGCCGTCCATTTTAAAATCAATATATCATGAATCGTTACGAAACTGTTTTCATTTTGACTCCCGTGCTGTCTGATGATCAGGCGGCGGAAACAGTAGACAAGTTCAAAAAGTTTCTGAAAGGAAAAGGTGCTTCGATTAAACACGAAGAGAACTGGGGCCTCCGCAAATTGGCCTACCCAATTCAGAAAAAATCAACTGGTTTCTACTATCTAATGGAGTTTGAAGCTGCTGGAGATGTTATTGGCGTTTTAGAAACTGAATTCCGTCGCGACGAGCGCGTTATTCGCTTCTTAACTACAGTAATGGATAAGTTCCACTTGGAATATTCAGAAAGCCGCAGAAACAAATTAAAAGAAAAGAAAGCCGCTTCTAAAGAGGCATAACCTTAAAAAATTGAACCCATGAGCGATAATTCAGAAATCCGCTACCTCAATCCAATTGATATTGAAACCAAGCAAGCAAAGTATTGCCGTTTCAAGAAATCAGGTATCAAATACATTGACTACAAAGACGGTGACTTCTTATTGAAGTTATGCAACGAGCAAGGAAAAATCCTTCCACGTCGTCTTACTGGAACTTCGTTGAAATACCAACGTAAAGTTTCTCAAGCAATTAAAAAGGCGCGTCACTTGGCATTAATGCCATACGTAGCTGACATGTTGAAATAAATTAAGGAGGACTAGTCATGCAAATTATACTAAAAGAAAACATTGAGAAATTAGGAGCTAAGGACGAGATCGTAGCAGTGAAAGCTGGTTATGCTCGTAACTACCTAATCCCAAGAGGATACGCGGTTCCTGCAACAGATTCAGCATTGAAAATGCACGCAGAGAACTTGAAGCAACGTGCTCACAAGGAAACGAAAATTTTGGCTGAAGCGCAAGCAACTGCTGAAAAGATTGCTTCTGTAAGCATTAAGTTGGTTACTAAAGCTTCTGATACCGGAAAAATCTTCGGTAGCATCAACACTATTCAACTTTCTGAAGCTTTAGCAAAAGAAGGTTTTGCAATCGACAGAAAGAGCATTAGCATCTCTGAAGAGCACATTAAGAACTTAGGTACTTATGAGGCTCGTGTGAAATTACACAAAGAGGTAAGTGCTACGTTCAACTTCGAAGTTGTAGGCGAATAAATAGCATATAAGTTATTCTTGAAAAGGCCCGATTTAGGGCCTTTTTTTGTACCTCAGTTTTTCTAATCTAAATTCGCTCGTATGCAATTCAAATTGATAACAGACTTCACGCCTGGAGGTGACCAGCCAGCAGCAATTCACGATTTGGTGAAGGGGTTAAATGAAAATGAAAAGTATCAAACATTGCTCGGTGTTACAGGAAGTGGTAAGACATTTACCATTGCCAATGTCATAGAGCAAACCCAGCGGCCAACCTTAATTCTTAGTCATAACAAGACGTTGGCGGCACAATTGTATTCCGAGTTTAAGCAGTTCTTTCCGGATAATTTAGTAGAGTATTTCGTAAGCTATTACGACTACTATCAGCCAGAGGCTTATTTGCCGGTTACCAATACCTATATCGAGAAGGATCTCAGTATAAACAAGGAAATTGAAAAGCTTCGTCTAGCTGCGACGAGCGCATTGTTAAGTGGAAGGCGCGATGTCATTGTGGTCGCAAGTATTTCTTGCATATACGGTATAGGTAACCCGCAGGAATTTCATAAAAGTGTTATTCCAATTCATGTCGGCATGAAATTGAGTCGACAATCGTTTTTGTATAAGTTAGTAGAGTCGCTCTACAGCAGAACAAATGCAGAACTCGAACGCGGAATGTTTCGAGTGAAAGGCGATACGGTGGATATATTCTTGGCTTATGCAGACTACGCTTTGCGCGTGGTGTTTTTCGGAAATGAAATTGAAAGTATCAAGATGTTGGA
>JBEIFO010000026.1:0-13956 GCA_040382375.1 Crocinitomicaceae bacterium | reverse complement strand
CAGAACACCACTGAGTTGAATGGTTTCATTTCATACAAAATCAATAGAAGAAAACTTATTATAGAGCCGGGTTTCCGTATGCAATATTATAGTTCTCTTTCGGCTGTTTCTCCTGAGCCACGAATTGGAATGAAGTATAAAGTTTCTGAGCGTTTGCGTCTGAAAACCGCAGCCGGATTGTATTCTCAGAATCTAATGGCAACGAACAGCGACAGAGATGTTGTGAATTTATTTTATGGTTTTTTAGCGAGTCCAGATGAAATTCAAAATACAGTAACTCGTCCAGACGGAACCACGCGCGAGGTTTCAAATTCCCTGCAAAAGGCGTCTCACCTCATTGTCGGATTTGAATTTGACATTACCGAACAATTGAATTTGAATGTTGAAGGGTACTACAGAAACTTCAAGCAAGTTACCAATACCAATCGCAATAAGATATTTCCAGACGATGTAGACAATCAGGATAAGCCGGAATTATTGCGCAAAGATTTTATCATTGAAAGCGGATTTGCAAAAGGTGTAGATGTTGTTTTGAAATACGCAACAAAGCATTCGAATGTGAATGTTGTTTATTCGATTATGAATGTGGATCGTTGGGACGGATTGCGTTGGTATGATCCTGTGTTCGATCGCAGACACAACGTGAATGTTGTGGCCTCGCATTCTTGGGGAAAGAACGATTCATGGGAAATGAGTGCCCGTTGGAATTTAGGTAGCGGTCTGCCGTTTACACAAACGCAAGGTGGTTACGAGCCGCCTTCTTTGGGTGGTGGAATTGCAACCGACTATACTGTTTCAAATTCTTCTACCTTGGGCATACAGTACGCTCCTTTGAATCAAGGAAGATTGCCATGGTACCATAGATTAGACGCCAACGTACGGAAGACATACAAATGGGACAAAACATCTTTGGAGTTGAACTTTGGATTAACAAATGCCTACAACAGAGCGAATGTCTTTTACATTGACCGTGTAACTTCTAAACGTGTGAATCAATTGCCGCTTCTTCCTTCCATTGGATTGGAGATGTCGTTTTAATCGTTTCGTTTTCCAACTAAATAGACCCCTGCAAAAATGAGTAGGGCAAACAGAATCTTTTCAAAGGTTATGCTTCCTGTGTGGTCTTGATTTCCAATTCCGGCAAACAAAAAAGCGAACACCCCTGCAAGTAAAGGTTGAAGATAAATGTATGCGCTTGTAACTGTTGGAGACACTTTGCTTAGTGCATATATATTCAGGAGATAAGCGAGAAAAGTAACAGCAATCACAATAAAGGCAAGACTCATCCAGTGCAGCGGCGTAAGCGTTCCCCAGGCAATAGTGCTTGCGTCTGAATATCCAATGGGAAGTATGAACAACAATCCGCAAGCAAATACCCATGTTATAGCGGTAATGGGCTTGTACTTTTTCATAAGCCGTGGGGCTGTTGTCAAATACAATCCGTAAGAAAGCGAGTTAATTAAAATATATAGATCACCTCTTATATATTCAGCACTCGCTTCGAAGGGAGCGCGCAAAAGAATAATTCCCAGAGCACCTATGGAACCCAGCAGTATTCCCGCTGTGGTCATGAGTGAGGGCCATTTCCTTTTTCCAACAAAATAAAGTAAGGCCACCAATATCGGATTGGTGCACATAATAATGGACGCATTCACCGGAGTAGTAAGAGCTAGTCCATTGAAGAAGAACAATTGATTAGTGGCGACCCCGGTTAATCCGCAAAAAAGAAAAAGAGGAACGTCTCTCAGTTTCGGAAGTTCAAGGAACTTGAATGAAACCAAAAAGAAGAGGGCAAGCGCTCCGGAAACACGAAGCACAATGAACGCATTCGGGCCAATGGGATTGGGCATAACCCACTTTGCAATAAGGTAGTTCGCGCTATAAATAAGCGCTACGGCAAATAAAGCAAGGTGAGCACCGAGGTTCTTGTTTTGTGCCACAGGGCAATGTTATTTCTTTTGTAGCAATGCCTTGGCTGCTGCAACAGTTTTAGGTGCGTTACCAATGAAGATCTGATCATTGAACAACATAACAGGACGTTTGAGAAACGTGTATTCCTTTAAAATGTATTTCTTGTATTCTTTTTCGGAAAGCGTTTTTTCATTCAAACCTAATTCACGATACTTCAATGCGCGACGGCTGAACAAGGCTTCGTAACTGCCAGCAAGGGCATGCATTTCGTTCAATTGTTCTTCCGAAATGGCCGATGTTTTAATGTCTTGAAGTTCGGTTCCTTTTGGAAGGGGACTAAGATCGTTAATGATATTTTGGCAAGTGCCACAGTTTGCGAGGTGATATATTTTTTTCATGTTGAAATTTTAGTGAGGAAAAAGAAATCCAATATTCTTACTGAATAGTTTTAGTGCAATGGCCAATAGAATTATGCCGAACATTTTCTCTAAAATAGCAAGTCCATTTGGACCTAAAATGCGTTCAATGCGATTGGTTAATTTCAGTACAAGGAAAATGATGGGCATGTTCAAGAGAATAGCAATGACTATGTTTATACTTTGGTATTCAGCCCTCAGAGCAATGAGTGTTGAAATGGTTCCCGCTCCGGCAATGGTAGGGAATGCCAAGGGCATAACCGCTGCCACGCTTGAAGAAGTTTCCTTTTGTTTGAAAATGCGAATGCCTAAAATCATTTCCAATGCAATGAAAAACAAGATAAAAGCACCGGCAACTGCGAAGGAATAGACATCTACACCGAAAACGCTAAGAATTGATTCTCCAGCAAATAGAAAGAGAACCATTAAAAGCAATGAAATCAAGGTTATTAGTAAGGGTTGAATCTTTCCCGTTTTCTTTTGAGTGTCGAGAATAATGGGTATGCTGCCAACAATGTCAATTACGGCGAACAAGACCATGAAGCAAGAACCAATTTCTACCCAATTCATGCGGCGAAATTACACCCCAATACTCAGTAACAAATTACATTTTCGAAATAAAGTTTTCAATAGCTTTTGGAAAATGTTCAATTTCTAGCGCACGAACTTTTTGCTCAATTTCGCTTGCTGAACAATTTTCAACGTTGGCCTTGGCCTGAAAGAGAATCTTCCCCTTGTCGAATTCTTCATTGACCAGATGAATGGTGATGCCGCTTTCAATCTCTTGCGCTTCGTGCACAGCCTCATGCACGAAATGTCCGTACATCCCTTTTCCTCCGAATTTCGGAAGCAAGGCAGGGTGTATGTTAATGATTCTATCAGCGAAGGCTTTTACCAAGTTAGTTGGAACTAACCAAAGAAAACCGGCGAGAATAACAAGATCGATTTGTCTTTGCTGAAGTTCGTTCACGAACTGATCAGAAGTTTTGAAATTCTCCTTCGTTAATAGAATTGAATCTATTTGATTGTCTTTCGCAATTTGAAAAACGCCGGCATCTGCCTTATTACAGGCAATTAGTGAAATTTGAACAGGCGTGTTTTTGAAGTGTTGAATAATGTTTGCTGCGTTGCTTCCAGCTCCAGAAGCTAAAATGGCAATTTTCATGAAGTTGAATTCGAGTGAATGAGTTGATTTAATTCTTTTTTAACGAGATAAGTCAGGCGCGGTTGCATGTTTAGAATAATCTGAAGTTCAGAATTCAGTTCATGACTATTTAAGGTTTTTGCTCTTTGCTCAATTCGTTCGAGAAGAATACCTGTTTTGTTCAATCCGAAAAGTTGAAAGGATGATTTCAATTTGTGTGTAACGGCTGTAATTTCATCTAAATCGTTTTCATTCAAAGCGAATTTTAATTCGTTGAAGTGCTTTTCAATTTGATCAAGAAATACCTGCGTCATACGTATCATTTGTTCTTTCGAACCGTTCATGAGCGTTTGTAGATTGTCTAATGAAATGTTCTCTGAATTTGGCTCTTCTGATTTTGAATTGTGCTCTGTAAGAAAAATTATTTTCTCACGTAAAAACTCGGGATTGTATGGCTTGGTAATGTATTCATTCATTCCAGCTTGCCAGCATTTTTCTTTTTCGCTCTCTAATGCATTTGCTGTTAAGGCAATAATTGGAACATTCGATTTGAGTTCAGAACGAATGGCAATCGCTGCTGCCACGCCGTCCATAACAGGCATTTGAATATCCATGAGTACAATGTCAATATCCAAGCTGGAAACCGCTTTCACAGCCTCTTCACCGTTCTCTGCAATATGAATATTGGCGTTCCATTTTTTCAAAATGGTAACTGCTAAAAAGCGATTGAGTTCATTGTCCTCAACAATTAAAACATTCTTTCCTTTTAAGTCTGTTCGAACAATAGCAGTTTCATTTTTCAACTGCTCCGATGCTTCAGGCATGGTTAAGCAAAACTTGAAAGTAGAGCCGACATTCTTTTCGCTTTCAACGATTATTTCACCGCCCAATAATTCTGAGATTGATTTTGAAATGGCAAGACCCAAGCCAGTTCCACCAAATCTGCGGGTGATGGTGTTATCTTCTTGCGAAAAGAATTCAAAAATTGTTTTTAGTTTTTCCTGATCAATACCAATACCCGTGTCGGTAACACTGAAGCAAAATTCGTTGTGCTTCCCTTTTTTATCAAATGTAATTTTTAGCGTTACTTTCCCTTTATCCGTGAATTTAATGGCGTTTGAAATCAGGTTATTCAAGATTTGCCCCAGTCTTGTTGGATCTCCGAATAACCATTTAGGCATATCACTCGGATAATCAACACTGAATGCAATTCCCTTTTCGTCGGTTCTTAAAAGGTATGTAGTATACAACGGATCGAGGATGGCCCGCAAGTCGAATGGAATAAATTCGGCTGAGAATTTACCGCTTTCCAATTTCGACATGTCAAGTATGTCGTTCACAATAACCATTAAGCTTTTCGAAGATGATTGAATGGCTTTAACGTATTGTTTCTGTGTTTCAGAAATTTCTGTATCGGCAAGAATCCCCGACATTCCAGAAATTGCGCTTATCGGAGTACGAATCTCGTGCGAGATATTTGCTAAAAAGAGTTTTCGGGTTTCAAGTGATTCTTCAGCCTTCTGGCGTGATTCTTCAATTTGCTTTTCAAATTCTTTGCGTTCGTTGACTGTGTTCGTTAGAATTTCCCCAATGCGCAGAATGTCATCGTCGTTAATTTCTTTTTCAGGACTAATGGTACGAATAGCCTCTTTGATGTTGTTGATTAACGCACGTTGGCGAGCTGCTTCTTCGAACAGCATTGCGTTTTTTTCAAAGAGTTCTTCACCACTCAATTTCATTGCACGATCAACGAGTTCTCTGTTGCTATCGTACAAAGAGTAACTTTGATTAATGCTTTTCAGAAAATTGAAAAGGTGTTCAGGAATTTCCCCTTGAAGATCCAAGTATTTTTTTACTTGTCTTTTTAAAAGTGGGTGCAATGAATCAAAGGTCATACTCTCTCTTTGAAGGTAGTTATGGTCATGGTTTGATTGTGCAATGAATTTACGCCATCGGTAGTTGGGCAAATTTCTCCATTGCTATAAAAGCCGCAGAATGTCGATTCTTCGTTATACGTATCAACAACTGCTTCAATTTCTTCTTCTGTCCTGTTCTGCATGACAAGCTTTCTTCCTACGCAGGAAACCATAAGGGTTAAATCTGGATTTTCATTTTCGTGAATGCGGCTTGTTGACGCTGCATTGCTTGCGCTGTCAATTACGCGATCGAAATTGGCTATCATAAACTGAACCTTCGAACCAACGGGAACATTTCCGGCGAAGACCATGCTTTGATTTTCTTCGTTAATGGAAAGAATGGTTCGCACCAACTTCGTTCCGTCAGGTTTCAAAATACAAAGAGGGAAAAGCAACGCTGCGCCTGGCAATTCATTGGCGCGTTCGCCTAAATATTTTTTATAAAGTTCAAGTGCGTTGGTGTCATCTAAATCAAAGAGAACATTTTCTTCAGACTTCGTTACTAAGCGCAAAGGGCCAAATAAATCCCAACCGTCGTTAGATCCGTAGCCCACCTCTATTGCATCTCCGTATAGGCCAATGGCAATAACCATATTTTCGGAAATATCCTTGTTTAAGCCAACTTGTGTTTTTGCGAATCGAGCCGAGTCGCCCGCTAATCCGCCTGTCACAGCTATATGACTCGGTAGGTTTTTCGAAATGCCAGCAATTAAGTGATCTCCGTTCATGTGTCCGCCTTCGGAAAAAACTAAAATATGTTTTAAGTCCTCTGTTAAAAGTTCTTGTGCCAGCTCAATCCCAATTTGCGCGGCATCTCTTCCAGCGATATTTTCTTTTGTGGAAATGCGAATAGGCGTTTTTTCAAAATAAATAGCAGTAGCCGATGCCGAATTATCGAACATTTCATTTCCATGAATCTCGCCTGAAGTGCTAATTAAAACGATTTGAGCATCTGGATAAACAGCGTGTAATTTTTCGTAATGATCACAATTAGGTATAATGTCTATTCCTGCAAACACAAGCACGAGCTGCGCGTTTTTCAAGGAGGAATTGGTGAAGTCCCAATCGCGGTTAACTGTCCATTGAAGTTGCTCTGTTTTCATGGTTTAAAGTCGTTGTGACTTCGAATATACGAATTAAAAAGGTGCCAAGGAATTGACTATCGTCAGACGCTGAAATGACAGGTGATTTCTGTTATCTTTACACTCGAATTTTAGAAAATACTAGACCCGTCCTTTATGTCAATTTCAGTAAGCCAGGTAGTCAAAATGTTCGGTGCTCAAGCCGCTTTGAATGGTGTTTCATTTGAAGCGAAGAAAGGAGAAGTTATTGGCTTCTTAGGCCCGAATGGTGCGGGAAAGAGTACCATGATGAAAATTATAACCGGTTACATTCCTTCCAATTCAGGGAAAGTTTCCGTTTGTGGATTCGATGTGAACGAGAAGCCTTTAGAAGTGAAGAGACGCGTGGGTTATTTGCCTGAGCACAATCCGTTGTACACAGACATGTATGTGCGCGAGTATTTGACTTTTGCAGGAAGTCTTCACGGTGTAAAGAATTTGAAGAGTAGAGTGGAAGAGGTTATTGCCTTGGTAGGTCTAACGCCTGAAGCGCACAAACCCATTCAACAATTGTCGAAAGGATACCGTCAGCGCGTCGGTTTGGCTCAAGCTATCATTCATGATCCGGAAGTGCTTATTCTCGATGAACCTACGAGTGGATTAGATCCCAATCAGATTGCGGATATTCGTGAGATTATTATTCAAATGGGGAAGGAAAAGACTGTCCTTCTTTCTACGCACATTATGCAGGAAGTGGAAGCCATGTGTTCGCGTGTTGTAATCATAAGCAAAGGAAATGTGGTAGCGAATGCTCCTGTAAGTGAATTAATGGCTTCAGATCAAAAGTTGGAGCAAATATTTAAAGAACTGACAACGAAATGATGGTTGCGAGCTTAGGTGGAATTTTAAAGACCATTCTTTGGATTTTTATCATATCCGGAGTAATTCAATTTATAGTAAAATTAACTGCGAATTACGCAGTGCGCAAGGTGAACGAAGAAGTAAAGAACAATCAGCGCGCGCAGAGTAACACTCAAAATGCGAGAGCTAAACAAACGTCTGGAAATAAAACTCCCGACAGTGAATATGTAGATTTTATAGAAATAAAAGATCAAGAATAAATGAATAAGTTTTTGAAATTGTCTTGGCCACACGCAGTGGCAATTCTTTCACTCGTGATTTTAGCGAGTGTTTATTTTTCACCACTTTGGCAAGGGTACGATTTGAATCAACCCGATATTGTTCAGTGGAGAGGTATGTCACAAGAGCTTTCGAACTATCGTGAATTGCACAACGAAGAAGCGCTTTGGTCGAACTCGATGTTCGGAGGAATGCCGGCTTACCAGGTATCTACAGAACACAATGCCAACTTACTTCGTCCGATATTATTAACCCTTCGTCTGGGTTTACCTGGTGCAATAGGAACTTTGTTCTTGTGCTTCTTGGGTTATTACATTCTTGGATTGTGCCTTCGCTTGGGACCTTGGTACAGCTTGGTGGGTGCAGTTGCCTTCGGTTTTGCAACCATTAACATTTTGTACCTCGGTGCTGGACATACGGGTAAAGTTACTTCGATTGCATTCTTGGCACCTGCGCTTGGGGGATTCATTCTAGCTTTCAGAGGCAGAGCTTATTTAGGTGGAGCCATCTTTATGCTTTTCTTAGGATTGAACATTGCAGCGAATCACCTCCAAATGACGTACTATTTGGCATTCTTGCTTGTGGCAGTTGCCGTGGGAGAATCGATTCGTTTAGTGTTAGCAAAACAATTCAAAGCTCTAGGTATGTCATTGGCTGTTTTGGCGGTTGCTAGCGTAGTTGCTGTACTTCCAAGTGCCAGCAACCTTATGACAACCTACGAGTACAGCAAATACACCACGCGTGGTAGTTCAGACCTTACCCTTAAACCGAAAGAAAGTTCTAACATTGAACAAGAAGGTCTGAGCGGTTCTTACATTCTAGACTACAACTTTGCTTCTGGAGAGCAATGGTCATTGTTAATCCCGAATGCCAAAGGCGGCGCGTCTGCTGCAATTGGAGATAAACACAAAGACGCTATTCCAAACGCAGCGAAAGGAAACAAGAACGTAAACAAATTCAAAGATGATTTAAAAGGAACCAATAGCTACTGGGGAGCCCAACGTTTCACAGGTGGTGCGTTCTATTTCGGCGCGGCTATTATGTCGTTGTTCATCTTGGCTTTTGTCGGATTGAAAGACGGAATCAAATGGCCATTCTTGGTTATTACCCTTCTTGCACTCGGATTATGTTTAAAGGAAATGACCGGACTGAATTCCATGTTCATTGAAAAAATTCCGATGTACAACAAGTTCCGCGATTCAAAAATGATTCTGGTTCTTATTCAAGTCATGGCTGCTGCTATGGGTATGATGTTCTTGAAAAAATTGGTGGAAGGTGAAGTTGCTTGGGGAAAGAACGGAAAGAAAATTCTTACAGGAGCCGTTGCAGTTTTTGCAATTGTGATCATGTATTTGTATGTAAGTCCAAGTTCAACTGGAACTATGATTAGTCCGCAAGAACAAGAGCAATTCGACCAAATGGCGAAGAGCGCTCCGAAAGAACAAGTGGCAATGATTGACGATTACAGCAGCGCCTTGCAAGATGTTCGCGCTGAAATTTTCAAGGCCGATGCGAAGCGCTCGTTGTTCTTGGTATTGTTGATTTCGGGTGGAGTTCTCGCGCTTGTATACATGAACAACAAGACCTTGAAAATGGCTATTCTTCCGATTGTAGGGGTAATCGTTTTGTTCGATGGATTCAGCGTTTCAAGACGTTATTTGAATTTGGAAAAGGAAAAAGGTGCATACAAGAAATTTGTAACGCTTGAAGAAAAAGAGATACCGGTTAAGCCAAGCGCTGCAGACTTTTCTATTCTCGATTTGGAAAAACCTGCAGTTGCAGATTTCGAGAATAAGTCGAATTCGCTGGAACAGGCGTTAAAGAATTCAGGTATTTACGACCATGTTAAATCGAAAGATGCAATGAAGGAAGTTGCTAATTTCGGAACGCTTCAATTGAATTCCGATTTCCGTGTGGCGCGTTTAGGTAATCCTTTCAACGATGCGGAAACTTCGTTCTTCCACAAGAGTATTGGCGGTTATCACGGTGCGAAGTTGAAGCGCATTCAAGAGGTTATCGATTTCCATTTGGCTGAAGAACTGGATAGCGCGCTTGCTTATTTGCAGGCTGGAACATTCGATTCATTGGGCGGCAGTCTTTCCATATTGAATATGTTGAACACGAAATATTACATCGGCAATCCAGAGCAGCCGGCCATTCCAAACAAATTCGCCATAGGCAATGCTTGGTTTGTTTCTAAGGTAAAAACAACCAACAACAGCGATGAGGAAATTGTTGCCTTGGGTGAAATAGATCCAAAGGTGGAAGCCACAACTCAAGCTTCCTTCGCAACACAGTTTCATGCAGCTCAAGGCGCAGTTGACAGCACAGCTTCGGTTCGCATGTTGGCTTATGAAACGAAAGTCTTACGTTACGAAGTGAACAACACTTCAGCAGAATCCCAGCCCGTTGTGTTCAGTGAAATCTATTATCCTGAAGGATGGATTTGCAGAATAGACGGTAATGAAGTGGAAGCTGCACGTGTGAACTACGTTCTGCGCGGAGCAATGGTTCCTGCTGGAACGCACACTGTTGAATGGTCATTTGAACCGAAGGTTTGGGAGAAAGGAACTACTATATCATACGCAGGATCTGCATTGCTTTTCGCATTGCTAGGACTTGCCGGATTTATGGTTTACAAGGAAGAGAGGAAGCTTAGCTAGAGAACAGGTTTTTCGTGGTGCGTGAGGTTCTGAACAAGCAACGCAACATTGGAAGCGAGTATAAGTGGAAAAATTACCGTAACCATCCATCCATAAGGAAAATGTGTTGCTGCGTAATTCGGTTGTGTAAGACCAAGCCATTGAGAATCGCTCGGTACACTTCCTAACACTAAAATATACTGCCAAACGATAGAGGCAATTCCAACAACATTGAAGATTGAAAAAGCAAGTCTGTACTTGCTTTTTTTCTTAGGGAAAATAGGCATGCAAATCAAAGCGAGCCCCCCAAATACAATGTCGAAATTCATACCGTAAAAAGTCATTTCCCAAGGCGTCTGTTTCCATGTCGCTAAAAGGTAGAACATAGATGCGATTGGAATTCGTAGGTACTGTAAACTATACAACCACGAAGGACGAAGGGCTCTTAAAAACCTTGCTCCGCGGGGTGTGAAGGCCAATAACAAAATTAAAATTGAAGAAAATACAATTGGAAAAAGCAAATGACCCGTCCCTGTATTTTTATCCATGTACCAACGATTCAGTGCAAGTGTTGATTGAAAGATTGTCCATGCCAATAAAGCCAAAGCAAACATGTGCGCGCGTTGTTGTGCACGATGGTGTCCGCGAACAAAAGCGTAAGTCATCATAACGCCCGAAAGCAAAGTAAGAATGCAGGTGACAAGAATCAACGAAAAGGGCAGGTTTTCAATCATGATTAAAAAAGTATTTTCGATTGCAAGGTAGGGTCAAATTCACAGGCGTTTTTTCCGTTTATGCGGTGTCTGTTTCGCGCAATAAAATTATAAATTCCATTCAACAAAAAAAGCGGACAAACGAATGTCAGCATTAACAATATTGAGAGGGGTGCCTTCACTTCGAAAAATAATTTCCGAAGGGCTTGTCCCTTGTGGTATTTCTTTCCATTTACAACCAGTATAATTCCGGAAAGTGAAGCGCGTTCTTCTTCAGAAAGATATTGTTCAGCCTCTTTTCCCTTCAACCCAGAAAAAAATAAATCGGAGTGAAGCGCATGGCTGTGAATGCGTTGCACCCAGCGATTGCAAAAGAGGCAGTCACTGTCGAAAAAAAGTATCTTTTTTGGGCCTAACATTCTTACGAGAATTAAACAAAGTTAACCTTGAAGTGTCTTTACCTTTGCGAATCTTTTGAGAATTATGGTAAACTGCAGTGTGTTTGGTGAACGGAAGAAAGTGCGATGGTCACTTGGCTCTTCTGCGCTCAGTTATACCCTTACCGATAAGTTTATTGATGTTCCCAAGGAAATATGGGATTCTCTAAATCACGAACAGAATGTTTTTCTTTCTTCAGAATATTTATCGGCCCTTGCGAAATGTTGGGAAGGAAGCCTGTTTTATATTTTGTTTTTCAAGAACGAAGCACCCATTGGTATTGCTGTTTTGCAATACACCTATTTCGTTTCTGGCGAATTGAAGTCGCACGTAGATGTGGAAGGCGGAGCCGGTTTTGTTGCGCGCGTCTTCGGAAGACAATCGCGTCAGTATCCCATAGTAGTGTGTGGAAGTCCGTTTTGCACGGGTCCGCACGGATACATTTTTCAGAAGGAAATTCAGGTGGAAGAAGCCACAACGGCTTTGTGCTATGCCCTTACAGACGTTATTCATTTTTTGCGGAAGAGCAACAGAGATACGCAAGCGGTTGTGGTGAAAGACTTTTATCCGAAAGATTACAACGCGTTAAACGAGTTGAAGGAGTGCGGATTTCACACCTTCGCCGTGGATCATTTGTTGAAGATGCCGTTCGATAGCAATTGGAAAACTTTCGATGATTATCTGAATGCGCTGAGTACGAAGTTCAGAACCAAGGCGAAAGCCGCATTGAACAAATTTGAAGGCGTGGAAACGCGCATTTGGAGCGCCGAAGACTTAGCAACGAATTCAACTGTTGTTCAAGCGCTGTATAGAAATGTATACGATCGGGCAGAGTTCGCTATGGAACCGTTAACGACTGAGTTCTTGGTTGAATTGAAGAATTCGCTTCAAGATAAAATGGTTATACAAGCCTTTTATGTTTCGAACGAAATCATCGGATATCAGATTGCTTTAATCAACCACAAAGAATTGGAAGCGTTTTTAGTTGGAATAGATTACGAAGCGAATTCAACTTACGGATTGTATTCAAACATGTTGCTTTCTTTCGTTAAAATGGCCATTGAAGCCCAATGCGAAGAGATTGCATTTGGAAGAACGGCCGGAGAAATCAAATCAACATTTGGTGCTGTTCCTGTGGAAATGCGCATTGCCTTGCGTCATCCAGGAAAATTGAGAAACGCATTATTGAAATTATTCTTCACGAAAGTTCATCCAGGAAGTGAACCCCAACGTTTTCCATTCAAACAAGAATGGCAAAATGTTTTAGATACTAAACAGAGGGAATGGAATTCCCAACACAATGGCTAATTCAATAAGCAAAGAGCGCTGGATTTTAATTGCTTTAGCAGCCATTCAGTTCACGAATATTGTAGACTTCATGATTATGATGCCCATGGGCGACATCTTGAAGCGCGACTTGGGTGTGGGTCCAACAGGATTCGGTTGGCTCGTGAGTTCCTACGGTTTGGCGGCAGGATTAACGGCATTCTTAGGAGTGTTCTATCTCGATAATCTTCCACGAAAAAAAGCATTACTCCTTGCATACTTGGGATTCATGCTCGGAACCCTTAGCAGCGCGCTGGTTCCAACTACCGATAACAATGAATTGAATTATTATTTGTTTGTGGGAACACGCATTTTAACTGGAATTACAGGCGGTTTGTTAGGCGGATTGGTAATGTCTATTGTGGCCGACGTTATACCTATGGAACGAAGAGGAAAGGCCATGGCGGCCATCACTCTTGCTTTTTCGCTGGCCTCTATTTTGGGTGTTCCCATGGCGCTAACCATGGTCGATTTTTTTGATGGAAATTGGCATGTGCCGTTTTACATGGTGAGTGCACTCAGTCTGCCGTTTTGGTTCATGGCTTGGAAAACCCTTCCACCTTTGCGCGATCACTTGGAACGCAGAACGCACAAGTTTGAGCCCATGGAAACCTTCAAGGCTTCGTTCTCGAATGTGGCGCAGCGAAATGCATTGCTCTTTACGGTGTTGCTTGTACTCGGGCAGTTCACCATTATTTCGTTTTTAACACCATACATGATTTCCAACGTGAAATTGGAACAACACGAAGTGAAGTACATTTATTTGGTAGGTGGATTCTGCACGGTAATCAGTAGTATTTTAATTGGAAGAGCAGTTGATAAAATTGGAAGATTTAAAGTATTCGGCTTCTTCGCTTTGCTTTCGCTCATTCCTATTTTCATTAACACAAATCTGCCTGAAACCGATTTGTGGATTGTTTTAACCATTGCCGGATTTTTCTTTGTGATGGTAACAGGAAGAATGATTCCCGCCAACACCATTGTGAGTGGCGTTGTGAATCCCAAGCACAGAGCCGGTTTCATGAGTTTGAATTCTGCGGCACAGAGCACGGCTTCCGGAATAAGTGCTGCTTTAGCCGGGAGTATTATTACCCAAGCCAATGCCAATGCGCCTCTAGAGAACTATCACGTTGTTGGATACGTGGCCATGTGCTTCACCCTTATGGCCTTCTTCATTATGCTTCGTTTGAAAAACTTGGCGAAGAAAGTGGAAGAAAACAATTAAATTCGCAAGACTATGAGAGCCATT
>JBEIFO010000025.1:0-14327 GCA_040382375.1 Crocinitomicaceae bacterium | reverse complement strand
GCCGCAAGCAATAAGTGCTATGCTTCCGATGCACACGCTAGCAATAGCGGCGAGGGAGAGGTGTTTTTTAATCATTTGAACTGATTGAATAGTTATAGGTCTTTGAAACGGGTTAATGCGAATATAGTTACAAGATAGCACAAATAAAATGATTTTAGTGAGCCTCGAGCCAGTTGTTTCCCGCTTGAATCTCCACATCCAGTGGCACCGAAAGCTTCACCGCATTCTCCATTTGATGTTTAACTAACGCGAAGACCTGATCTACTTCTTCTTTTGGTGTATCGAAGAGCAATTCATCGTGAACTTGAAGTACCATTCTTGTTTTCAAATTAGCATTCTTCAATGCTGATTGAATTTTCACCATGGCTACTTTAATGACATCGGCTGCTGAACCTTGAATAGGAGCATTCACTGCGTTGCGCTCTGCGAAGCTTCTTGAGATGGCATTGGATGAATTAATATCTGGAAGGAAGCGTCTACGCCCAAGTACGGTCTCAACGAAGCCCTTTGCGCGACAATCTTCAACCGCTTGATGCTGGTAGGTCTTTAGTGCCGCGAATTGCGTGTAATACGCTTCAATGATGTTCTTCGCTTCTGTTCTTGAAATGCCCAGTTGTTGCGCCAATCCGAAAGGACCTTGTCCGTAAATAATCCCGAAGTTAACCGCTTTTGCTTTGCTTCGCATGTCTTTGGTCACTTCATCCAACGGAACGTTGAACACCTTCGAAGCTGTGGCTTTGTGAATGTCTTCGCCTTGTTGAAAGGCTTCGATCATGTTTTTATCACCGCTTAATGCCGCAATAATGCGCAATTCAACTTGAGAATAATCGGCGCTTACTAAGACGTGATTCTCATCGCGCGCTACGAATGCTTTTCGAATTTCTTTTCCGCGTGAAGTGCGAATAGGAATGTTCTGCAAATTCGGTTGATTGCTACTCAATCTTCCCGTTGCTGCAACGGCTTGCATAAAGTTGGTGTGAACACGTCCGGTAATTGAGTTAATCATGTTCGGAAGCGTGTCGATGTAGGTGCTTTTCAATTTACGCAATTCACGATAATCGAGAATCAACGGAACAATTTCGTGGTTGTGTAAATAACGCTGAAGGACATCTTCACCTGTGCTGTATTGACCGGTTTTTGTCTTCTTCATTTCAGTTGTTATTTTCAATTTCTCGAATAGAATCACACCGAGTTGCTTCGGTGAATCTAAATTGAATTTCTCTCCAGCGAGCTCTGTAATTTTTTCTTCGATAATGTCGAGTTCCTTTCCGAGTTCAACACTGTATGCGTTTAGGAATTCTTTATCTACTCGAATACCTTCCCACTCCATGTTCGCGAGCACTTCGATGAGTGGTATTTCAATATTTTCCAAAACCGAAGTGGTTCCTTGCTTTTCCAATTCAGGCATGAAAATTTCTGAAAGTTGAAGTGTCACATCTGCATCTTCTGCGGCGTAATCTTTAATGCTTTCGGCAGGAAGATGCGCCATAGAATTTTGATTTTTTCCTTTCGGACCAATCAACGATTCAATGGAAACAGGTTTGTAGTTCAAGTACTTTTCACTCAACGCATCCATTCCGTGTTTCCCGTCGGCATTAATGACGTAGTGAGCGAGCATGGTGTCGAAGATTTTGTTGTGAATCTTCATTCCATATTTCTTCATCATTTTGAAATCGAACTTGTAGTTCTGAGCCACAAGTGTTTTGGAAGAGTCGGAGAAAATCTCTTTGAAAATTTCCAATTGCTTTTGTGCTTCTTCGAAGTTCGAAGAGATGGGAACGTACCAACCGGTATGCCCTTCCGTGCTGAAAGATAATCCGACTAAATATGCTGAATGCGGCTCTAGATCAGAGGTTTCGGTGTCGAAACTAAAGATGGTTGCGCGCTGTAATTCTAAAATTAATGATTGAAGTTCTTGCTCCGAAGTAGCCATGAAATATTCATGAGGAACATTTTCAAGTGTGTTTTTCGGTGTAGTTGGAATTTCAACTTCTTCTCCTGCAGATGAAAATAAATCGGGAGCTGAGTTGCTTTTAGATGAAGGACTTGCAGTTGGACTAGGTTCAGGTTCTTCGTTCAACACACGCTTGATTAACTGACGGAATTCAAGTTCTTCAAAAACTTCACGAATGGCGTCTTTGTTTATTTCACTTACTTTCAACGCCTCTTCATCGAATGGAGTAGGTGCATCGAGCATGATGGTTGCGAGCTTCTTCGAAAGGATTCCCTGCTCTTTGAAATTCTCTACGTTTTCTTTTTGCTTTCCTTTTAGCTTGTCTGTGTTAGCGAGCAGGCCTTCGAGTGATCCGAATTCAGCCAAAAGTTTAGAAGCTGTTTTTTCACCAATTCCGGGAAGTCCAGGAATGTTGTCTACTGCATCGCCCATCATTCCAAGTAAATCAATAACCTGATTTACATTTTGAATGTTGAATTTCGCACAGACTTCCGCTTCTCCTAAAATCTCAGCTTTTCCGCCTTGGTAACCGGGCTTGTAGATAAATGACTTGTCGCTCACGAGCTGACCGTAGTCTTTATCGGGAGTCATCATGTACGTGTGAAATCCTTTTTCTTCGGCTTTTTTAACGAGCGTTCCAATGATGTCATCGGCTTCGTATCCCGGAGCAATGAGCATAGGAATATTGAAAGCTTCAACGATTTTTTTTATGTAAGGAACAGCGAGCTTAATGTCTTCTGGTGTTTCAGATCTGTTGGCTTTGTATGCTTCGTAATCGATTTCACGCAGAGTTTGTTCTGGCGCATCGAATACGACAGCGATGTGTGAAGGTTTCTCGTTGTTAAGGATATCGAGAAGCGTGTTCGTGAATCCGAACATGGCTCCGGTGTTCAGACCTTTGCTGTTAATACGAGGCGTTCTGATGAAGGCATAATAAGCACGGAAAATAAGTGCGTAAGCGTCGAGAAGAAATAGTTTTTTTTCGTGTTCTGAAGATATCATGTTACGAAGATAGTGCAGCCATATACGCGGCCACATACTTCCCCATAATATCGAATTCTAAATTCACAGTGGTTCCCTTTTCAATGAACTGAAAAGTGGTGTGTTCGTAGGTGAATGGAATAATAGCCACTGAGAACGAAGTCTTCGAACTGTCAACAACGGTAAGACTTACGCCGTTCACAGAGATGCTTCCTTTTGGAACGGTTATGTGCCCGAGTTCTTTCGGTGAATATTCAAAAGTGAATTTCCAACTGCCGTCATTTTCCGAATTGGAAATACATTTTCCAACCACATCTACATGTCCTTGTACGTTATGTCCGTCAAGTCGATCGCCCACTTTCACGCATCTTTCAAGATTAACTTTATCTCCTTCCTTCCAACTTCCAATGGTTGTTTTCTGAATGGTCTCATCAATGGCTGTAACGCGATACCTATTTGAAACTATTTCAACCACAGTCAAACAAATTCCATTGTGCGCAAGGCTTTGATCTACTTTCAATTCACTGGTGAAATCGCAAGAAAGCCAGAGTTCTAAATTGGTTCCAACGGTTTCCGTTTTTACAATTTTTCCTAGCGATTCTATAATTCCTGTGAACATGGTTTACTGTTGAGGTGATGCTTGTGTGGCGTTCAAAATTTGAATGTATCCCTCTTGAAATACGGGGACTAAACCTTGAAGTCGAATGGTATTCACAACTAAGGTGTAGTAGTAGGTTCCGGAGCTGACAAGGTTTGTTGTTTTTTGATCGGTAGCGTTCCACAAGATATCTGGATCTGTGGTTTCAAAAAGCAGTGTTCCGTATCTATTGAAAATTTTAAAATCAATACTCTCAATGGAGCGATATGGAAAGGGCTTCAGAATATCGTTCAGTCCGTCTAAATCTGGAGTGATAATATTTGGAAGTTCATAGTCTGGACAGTTGTCTATACAAACCACATTGGAAGGCGAGCTTTCATTCTGATGAAGTTCCCCGTCTGGCCATAAATTCAGCGAGTCCAATGCTGTGATGTAGAAACATCCGGCTATGCTTTGCCACCCGCTTGGGTGAAGGAATTCGAATTCGGTGCTATTGATCCCATTCAGTGTTCCAAGTATAGTGTATGCGCTTGTATCTGTAGGCGCGTAATAGATGTTGTATGCGGTTATGTCCTGGGAGCAAGAAGGGTTTATGTTGTTCCATGAAATTTGAAGCGAAGGAATTTCACAATTGTTTATTTGTGAAATGAGCGGCGCGCAAGGCGGGGTTGAGTCGTAAGGAGTGGCGCAAATTTCTTGACTGAAATTGTATAACGAATCCGGAACATTTGGTGCACCGTATGAACCTAGTGTAAGAATTTTGTAGCAGTAGTTTGCATTGTTTACTAAACCGGTATCGAGGTATTGCGGTGCAGTTGTTTCATTCAACAAAGAATAAATTAATTCTCCTGGTGCCTTCCGATAAATGAAATAGCGCGAGTTTATCCAAGGGAACTGGCCTTGTAAATTCAGCTGAATGGCATTGTCCATAGGGCTTGCAACAAGCCACGGAGAAGTAGCGCTCGAAGAATATCCCACTACATCTTCATTCGAGTAAAATTTAACACGGTATTTTTTTAATGCGGTGAAGGTGTCGATATTCGAGTGATAGTAAATCGTATCTCCTGTGTTCAGGATGTTAAACGGATTCGAAGCAAAAATGGTTTGCCAAGTTCCGTTGTTGTCGAATTCCAATTCGTAGTGGTACGGAGGAAGAAAAGCGAGCGTATCGAGTTGTGAAGGAGGGGACCACCAAACGGTGTCACTTCCAACAGAAATATCAGTTGTTTCAATACTCACTTTTGTAATGACCGGAATGTCCTTTTTTATTTGAACACAAGCCTCTTCGCTGGCGTAACTCAATGCGCCATCTGGCCAAACGGTAACAATGCGGTAGCAAAAAGGAACACCAAATCCGGGAGCGTTGTCCTGATAGTAGTTACTGTTCGCGCCAAGCGTTTGTCCGATATAGACGAATCCAGTATAGGCGGGCATTCCAACTTCACAATCGGAAGGGTTGAAATTGTAACCGTTTTGTCTTCTGTAAATGAAGTAACGAACGTTTGCCAATTCGTAGTTTGAAAAAGAACTGAGACAGGGCGACGGATTCCACGAAATTCCAACGGTAGAACCCACAGCATTGGCTTGAACATTTTGAACCTTTGGAGCCACCACCGTTATATTCACAGATTCAATGTCTGCTAAGGGAACAAAGCCGTTATCTAATGCTTCAAAGCTAACGGTGTAAGGGGCTGCGCGAACTTCATCGCATTCCGGATTCCAATAAAAAGTATCAGTGAATGAATTGAATTCTGCTTCATGCAAAACGTTTGTTAGTGGTCCACCAAATGCAGTTATTAAAACCATATTTCCATTCGGATCACTTGCGTTTACATCGAATTGAATCGTGCTTCCTGCTTCTACGCAATAATCGGGAAGCGGAGCAATGATCGGGGGTTGGTTGTTGCATGTTATAACCGTTATCTGCATGTCGCGGATGACATATCCTACCAAAATTCCGTTTCTGAATTCTTCAATTTTAATGGCAATGTTGAATTCTCCGGCCAATGGCGGAACTACCCAAGTGACATCGCCAGTTGAAGCATTAATGCTAAAAACGTCAGACCCATTTACAGTGCTCGCATCGGGAAGTAGCCAACCGGGTAAGGGTTCAGCTCCTGCACCCATACATGGAACTAACGAATAAACCAAAGAGTCTCCATCTGGATCAAACGCAACGGGGTTGTGTATCCACGGCTGATTGAGACAAGCATCCTCAATGGGCAATTTCAATAGCTGAACTGAATTGTTATGTCCGGTTGCTGGTGAGATGACGAGCATGGTTTGAATGGTGAAGACTTGGTTCACTGAATTCAGAATATTGATTACCCCATCGTTTCGATTGGGGTCTTCCATCACGAGATAATAAACTCCCGGCCCGCCGTAGGTGTGGTATCCAACATATTGATTTCTTTTCGCATCGCCCGAACTTAAAATCACTGATTGAGAGCGTTCGAGACTGTCGAGTTGATTTTCGGTAGTTCCAGACGGTTCATCGCCCCAACGTATTTTTAAAAACGGACGGTCGGCGGCAAAGGAGCTTGCTTTCGTGACGGTGTTGATGGTTACTTTATACGTGTATCCCGAAATATGCTCGTAAACAATTTCCCCTGCACGATTGTGCGTAGCCCAAGCCGCAAAAGCAATGAGCCAAGTGCAAAAGGTTAGGAGTAGTTTGCGATTCATATTATCTAAGACAATCTATGTTGTCATTTAGTTTACTTACTCAACACAAATTTTTGTTCTAGCGATTCCGTTTTCTGAAACGACTTCTAAAATGTAATATCCAGCAGCAAGATCACTAACGGAAAAAGAACGCAAGTCTGTATTCATTTGCTTCACACATTTTCCATCATTTGAAAGAATTCTCAATTGGAATTTTTGAATGCTTGAAGGAAGATTGAGTTGAATAGATTCCTTTGCTGGATTCGGATAAACGTGAAGTTGGAAGTTTCCATTTAAACTTTCAACGCCATCCACGATTTCTAAGTTAACACAGTAGTCTTCCACTTCGCCATAACCGTAGGTTCCGCATGAGGAAGGAGGAGCTCCCGCGCCGAATATTCCAACATAAGCCATTCCTACACGCATGCGTGTGCTGCCTGGAGCAAGGGCTGCCGCTGCAGGAACAGTGATGGTTCCGGTAACTGTATTTTGAGAACCGCTGCCTGCATCGTAGGCCAATTCAGCAGGTTCGTCGAACGTTCCATTGGCATTGTAGTCGATCCATACTTTGAAATACTCACTGTATGAACCTCCTGGGAAACCGGGTGTAAGTGATACTGGATAAGAGTTTCCTGCAACTAGTGTCAACGTGCTAAGATCTGTGTAATCGGTGTAGTTTGCATTGGCGGTGCTAATGTTCGTGAATGAACCCACAGTAACCGCGTCTATGTATTCATCCGCCGCGTTTCCACCATTGGCATCGCAATAAACAACGTCGGTGCACGAACCGCAACCGGTTGTAGAGAATTCAAACGAAGTGAAAGGATTTTCTGGATTGACGCAGATTGACCCTACTTGAATGGTGTAGGTTGTGCAAGAATCTAAATTGTTAAATGTAATGTTTGGCTGAAGAGATTGAATAACCTCTGTTCCGTTTGGTCCCGTTAATTGAATGGTGTATCCATCTGCGGCAAAGATGTCATTCCATGCAATTGTAGCAGTTGTTGCTCCCTGCGCATTCGGAACCGAATATTCGTTCGGGTTTACGCAACATCCTTCGGTGGTAAGTAAGAATGAATTTGTCCATTCACCCAAAGTGTCGTTACACAAAGAGGCCAATTGAATTTCATAAGTTGAACAAGCAAGTAGTCCCGTTAAATCAACATTGTTCGCATTTATATTTTCAATGAGTATCCAATTTCCAGAACCTTGCAATTGATATTGACAAGCGAAGGTGGTTACCTCAGGTGTGCTGTTCCAAAAAACACTGTAATCCAACAGATTTGGAATTTGCATAGCGCCAATGGCAAACGGCGCAACGCATCCGCCAGCCGAACATTCATTCAGAAGTAGATCAAGACTGTTTTTAACATTCAATCGTCCGCCTGTTACCAATTCGGGTTGAAGGTTAGCTACGATATCTACTCCATTGAAAATATAGTCTCGAATAAGTTGAGCTCCCGTGGAAGGATTCGAGTTTGCTATTGACATGAAAGAACTACATGGTGCGGAATACAACAGTGCTATTGCACCGGCAACACATGGGCCCGCAAAGGATGTTCCCGAAGTGTTTCCGTAATTGGTATTGCCCGCAAGATAAACCGCCTCGCCAGGAGCACCTATGTCAATGGTTGTAATTCCGTATCCGCTAAATGTTCTCACGTCGGAGCTATTTGTTGCAGTTACAGCAACCATATACTCGCTGGGACAAGCGGTAGGAAGATCTCCAACAACATCAACGTTTACGTTGTTGTTCGCGGTAGAACCACATGAAAGAATTCCGGCAACACCCAACGTATCGTACATAGCACACCACAAAGGTGCTTGAGAAGGTTGTCCGTTGTCGGTTCCCCAGCTGCTGTTTGTTGCAACAACGTAGGCGCCTTGTGTTCCGCCAGACAAGTTGTACATGCGACGCATCTTCAAGGGATAGGTATATGCTGCAATGACATTGGCTTCTGATATACCACCCATGTCTACCTGCATAATTTTTACATTCCAGTTTACTCCTGTAATTCCAATTCCGTTGTCACCTTTTGCACCAATCATGCTACTTACCTGCGTGCCGTGATTTCCAGCAGCAATAGCGTCACTGTTGGCAGTCATATTCCAACCGTCAATGTCATCGATATAACCGTTGTTGTCGTCATCAATGCCATTTCCATCTATTTCATTGGTATTGGTCCAGTGATTTTCAATGATGTCTGCTTGATCCCATTTTGCACCGCCTCCTTCAACAACACAAACAACAATTTCATCTCCGAATGCTGTTAAACCACCTGTAGTAATGTCCCAAGCTTCTGGAGTATCAATGTCGTTATCTGAAGCATCGTCGTGAAACCATTGCTGGCCGTATGAAGGGTCATTGGGAACAATGCGTTCAGCAAGTTTGTGATTGGCTTGTGCCAATTGAATGCTTGAGCAGGTGGGTGCATAGCGAATGATTTCATTCAACGAAACCAAGTCTTCGTTGAAAGTAAACAACCATGCGCGCATGATGTCGCTGACTTCGTAGCTCACTTTAATTTCAGGAAGTATTCCGAAATGTTGAGTTAATTCTTGTTCTGCCTGGGCAGGAGAAAATCCTTTTTTAAGTTGAAGGATAAACTCATTGTTCATTCTGGCAGCTTGTCCGAATGAAAGAAATGAAAAAGCGATTACGCCTAAAAAGGTTAGAATAGATTTTTGGAAGTGGATTTTGTGCATCATAACAATTTCGATATTGTGTAAATATCGGAATGAATGCACCTTACATGTTCACAGAAATGACATTTTTCCGCACGAAGTTTACGCCTCGTTTACAATTATACGCTTCACGCGTTGGGGAATACTCGTGAGCACCTCGTAGGCAATGGTATCGCAGTCGTTTGCGAAAGCCGTGATGGGGTGTTCTTCATTGAAGATAATAACCTCGTCGCCTTCCTTTGCTTCAAGACTCGAAATGTCTACCATGGTCATGTCCATACACACACGCCCCACGACAGGACAGGCTTTGCCGTTGATGAACACTTTTCCTTTTCCGTTGGAAAGAGATCGGCGGAAGCCGTCTGCGTAGCCAATCGGAAGAACAGCTATTTTCATTTCTTGGTTGGAAGTGAATGTTCTTCCGTAACCAACGGTTTCATTTGAAAGAACTGTTTTTATTTGAACAATGCTGGTCTTTAGGCTTCCGACGGTGCGCAACATTTTTTGTTCCTCTTCGAACGCTGAAACTCCGTAAAGACCAATACCCAAGCGAACCATGTTGAACTGAGCGTTTTTCCAACGCTGTATTCCGCCGGTATTTGCGGCGTGAAGAGTGGGAGAATAACCTAGAACTGCTGATATTTGAGCACAACGATTTTCAAAATCGTTGATTTGATCTTGGGTGAAGGCATCATGACTTTCATCTTCCGATGCGGCAAAGTGGGTGAAGATGCTCGTTATTTCAACGTTTGAATTTTCTCGAAGTAATTGAAGCAATTCAATGGTTTCATTGCTTTTGAATCCAAGACGGTTCATACCGGTGTCTAGCTTCAAATGTGCCTTGAATGTTTTTTCTGAATTGAATTCTTTCGCAGCTTTCGCGAACGCTTTGAATGATCGAATGGAAAACAATTCAGGTTCTAAACGATGTTTGAAAAGCGGAGCGAAGTCGGTAACATTTGGCTCGAGAACCAAAATAGGAAGTGAAATTCCCGCTTCGCGAAGTTGAACACCTTCGTCTGTGTAGGCAACCGCTAACGCTTCAATTCCGCAATTGGCAAGACAGACAGCAACTTCAACCGCACCAATGCCATATCCGTTCGCCTTCACCATGCCCATGAGTTTGACATTGGGATTTAGTAATGAACGGAAATAATAGTAGTTGTTGGCAAGGGCGTTCATGTTCACCTCGAAAATGGTTTCTTGGTGCTGCTCTTGCATTGCGCTCACTATTTTTTCGAAATGAAATTTCCGAGCACCTTTGATGAGCAGGGCATTCGAATCAATCTTATTTGAAATGAGAAAATCAACAAGTTCTTCGGTGCCTTGAAAGCACGAGAAATTTTTTGGTAATTTATTTTTATGTTGAAGGAAAATTTCACCAACAGCATAAATGTTGCCGATATGAAATTCATTCATAAGCTCGCAAACGCGCGCAATCCAAACGTCATCTTTCATTCCACTTTGTAGAATGTCTGAAATGACAACACCGCGCTTTTTCGCTTGAATGTTTAAATTGAAATGTTGAAGTGCAAGTTTGAGTGAAGTCAGATCGTTGCTGTAACTGTCGTTCAACAATTGCATTCCACCAATTCCTTTCAATTGCTGCATGCGCATTTCTACGGCCAATAACTGTGGTGCTTTCTCTGATAATTGAGTCAATGAAAGCCCGTGGTATAGGGCTGTTGCAGCAGCAAGCGCAAAGTTGTCAATGGAAATTGTATCAATAAACGGAATTTCTGCTGAAGACATTTCCCCTTTCCAACTGAATGAAACAATGGAATGTGTTGAAGAAGATTTTATTTCTCGAATGGAAAAATTATCTTGTGTTTGATTTCCAACTCGAATGATATTCCCACTAAAATTTAATTCAAGGTTGGAAGGAACTACGAGTGTTTCACAAGAAGAAAATAACTTCATTTTTTCGTGAAGTAATTCTGTTTGTGATGAGAAATTTTCAGCGTGAGCACTTCCTAAAAATGTGAAGACACCTGTTGTGGGCTGAATGATACGTTGAAGTGCGCTCATTTCTCCCGGAAGAGAAATTCCCGCTTCAAATATTCCCAAATTGTGCATGGATTCAATCTGCAGCACAGCCAGGGAAACACCAATTTGTGAATTGAAACTTTTCGGACTTCGAGCAATACAAAAATCATCGGCAAGCAATTGATTGATCCATTCCTTCACAATGGTTTTCCCATTGCTTCCAGTAACGCCAATGACGGGAATGTTGAATTGTTTTCTATGATGAGCTGCAATTCTTTGAAATGCAGTTGTTGTGTTTTCAACATGAATAACTGCGCATTCGCATGGTAAATCGACTGCTTCAGAAACGATGAACGTTCTGATTCCTTTTTGAAAAGCACTTTCAACAAACGAATGTCCGTTGAAGTGCTCGCCTATTAATGGAATGAATAGCGTGTGCGCTGCATCTATGGTGTGGCGCGTGTCGGTACAAATGGAATGAATAAAGTTCTTACTGTTCCCCTCTGAGATTTCACCACCAACAATGTGGGACAGTTCAGAAATAGAAAGATTCAATTTCATGCAGAAGGATCAACTTCAGTGACGGCTTCTTCAATGAGTACTTCTTCTTCTTCATCCTTGAAGAAACGTCTTTGAAAGAGTAAGATGAGAATAATTCCAACCGAGATAGAAGCATCTGCAATGTTGAAAATAGGAGGGAAGATTTCAGCTCTTTCTCCTGCATGAATAGGCGACCACGAAGGGAAGTCGAATTCTTTAGTAATGTGCACCATGTCTACAACATTACCCATGAGAAAAGGAGCATAACCTTCTGTAGAAAATGCTGCAGTATCTGAATACGCTGTATAATCTTGAAAGTGCGGGTCGAAGGTTGAACCTTTGTCGAAGGTCATCCCATAAACAGCGCTGTCTATGATGTTACCCAACGCTCCGGCTACAATAAGGGCTAAGCAGAAAAGATATCCTTGATGGGTTTTCTTTTTAGTAAGCTTATAGATGTAAATGATAATGGCGGTAACAACAATGATTCGAAAAATGCTAAGGGCTAATTTGCCGCTTGTTCCAGGGAACATCCAACCGAAGGCCATGCCCGGATTTTCTACGAATTGTAAATCAAGCCAACCTGAAATAAGCTCCACATTCTCTCCGTAGAGAAAATTGAGCTTTATCCAGATTTTTAATATTTGATCAAGCGCAACAACGCTGAAAATAGTCAGTAGTACTTTTCTCACTTCAGGAGATCTTACTGCATGTTCTTCGCTTCAATGCTAAGGGTAGCATGAGGCACTAAACGCAGGCGTTCTTTAGGAATAAGTTGTCCTGTAACACGACAAACACCGTAGGTCTTGTTCATGATACGAAGAAGGGCATTCTCTAGGTTTTTGATGAACTTTTCTTGACGTGAAGCCAATTGAGCAACCTCTTCGCGGCTGTTCGTGTCGCTTCCGTCTTCCATCATTTTGAATGTAGGCGAAGTATCGTCGGTACTGTTGTCTCCTTCTCTTGAAAGAGACTCTTTCAACTCTTCGAAATCTGAACGCGATTGTTCTAATTTCTCTTTGATTAAAATTTGGAATTCTTTCAAATCACTGTCTGAATAACGTAATCCTTTAACTGGTTCTGCTGGCATCTTCACTGGTTCTTTTTTAATCTCTGGAGCAGGTTTATAAACGGGAGCAGTAATCTTTGCCTCGGGTTTCTTCACGGTCGCTGGTTTAGCGACAACTGCTGGAGCTGGTTTAACTTTCTTTACTTCTACTTTCTTTACTGGTGCAACTACTTTCTTCGCAGGAGCAGCTTTCTTTACTGGCGCAACTACTTTCTTCGCAGGAGCAGCTTTCTTTACTGGTGCAACTACTTTCTTCGCTGGAGCAGCTTTCTTTACTGGTGCAACTACTTTCTTCGCTGGAGCAGCTTTCTTTACTGGCGCAACTACTTTCTTCGCAGGAGCAGCTTTCTTTACTGGTGCAACTACTTTTTTCGCTGGAGCAGCTTTCTTTACTGATGCAACTACTTTCTTCGCTGGAGCAGCTTTCTTCACTGGTGCAACTACTTTCTTTGCAGGAGCGGCTTTCTTTGCGGGCACTGCCTTTTTTGCAACGACTTTTTTCGCAGGCGCTACTTTCTTCGCAGGAGTGGCTTTTTTAGCAACTATCTTTTTCGCTGGAGCAGCCTTCTTTGCGGGGGCAGATTTTTTCGCAACAACTTTTTTGGCAGGGGTAGATTTTTTTGCCATGGGTTTTATAGGTTTTTGGTTAATAGTAAACGCACCACTTCTTCACCTTCCCATTCAACCGCAACACCCCCATCCATTTCTGGAACAAACTCAAGCGAAGAAGCAAGTACTTGACTGCTAATATATTCAGAATTGTTTTTCAAAACATCATTCAGGTAGTTTTCTCCTGAAACTTTAACAATTATTTTATCTGTAACCTCGAAATTGGTTTCTTTTCTGAGGTTCTGTATGCGATTCACTAACTCACGAGCGTAGCCCTCCTCCTTCAATTCAGGGGTAATGGTAACGTCTAAGGCAACAGTAAGATTGCCTTGGTTCGCTACTTTCCACCCGGGAATGTCTACAGGAATAATTTCCACGTCTTCGGTTTGAAGCAGAATTGATTCTTTTGTCCAGAGGTATTCTCCTGTTTTCTCGATCGAAGAAATAATTTCTTGAGCGTTTTCTTGGGCGAACTGTTGAATTTCCTTCATGAATTTCCCGCACTTCTTTCCGAGTGTTTTGAAATTCAATTTAAGATCCTTCACAATTTTGGTGGTTTGCTCATCAACACACTTAACTGCTTTCACATTCACCTCGCTGCAAATTAGATCTGCAACACTTTCAATGCGAGACTGTGTTGTTTCATCAAGAACAGGAATACGGATTTCAGCAAGGGTCTGACGAACCTTAATGTTTTCTTTTTTGCGAATGGAAAGCGCCATGCTTGAAATGCGTTGTGCAAGATCCATGCGTGCTTCTAAGTTTTCATCTCTGAAACTTCCGTTTTCTAATCGAGAAAGATGCACCGACTCGTTGCTGTTGTTCAAGCTTTGGAACAACCAATCTGAATAGAATGGCGCAAATGGACTCATGAGTTGTGCCACTTGTTTCAAGCAAGCGTGAAGTGTAGCGTACGCTGAACGTTTGTCAGCAGTCATTTCTCCGTGCCAGAATCTCTTGCGCGCTAAACGAACGAACCAGTTCGATAAGTGATCGTTCACAAACGATTCAATGGCTCGCGCCGCTGGTGTAGGATCAAATGCATCGAGATTTTTTTGAACCTCGAGCGTGAGCGCATTCAGTTTACTTAAAATCCATTTATCCAATTCAGAGCGATCTTCAACAGCAGGATCATTCGCAGAAGCCTCGTAACCATCAATGTTTGCATACAATGCAAAGAAAGAATACGTGTTCGAAAGCGTTCCGAAGAAGGTGCGCTGAACTTCTGCAATTCCTTCTGT